>JAGBYV010000242.1 GCA_017628595.1 Alistipes sp. | reverse complement strand
CGACTATATGACCATCGAGCGCGGCTTGACAAATCTTGTGTGGTCATATTCTCCGGGAGCTGGAGAGATCATGACTGTCGAGGATTATGGCGAGTGCTCAAGATTGGAAAGAGATACTCCAAGAGGAGTTCTCGAAGCCCTATTTTGATGAACTCGTGGAGTTCGTGAAGGGTGAATATGCTACGGGTGAGATATATCCAGCAGGTCGCAATATATTTAGGGCTTTCGACAAGTGCCCGTTCGACAAACTGAAGGTTGTAATCATTGGTCAGGATCCATATCACGGCCCTGGGCAGGCTAATGGACTATGCTTCTCGGTGGGAGAGGGTGTGCCGCATCCGCCATCGTTAAAGAATATCTTTAAGGAGGTGTATAGTGATGTTGGCTCGCCAATACCAGTGTCGGGAGAGTTAGAGCGTTGGGCCGAGCAGGGTGTGTTGCTACTAAATGCAGTGCTTACGGTGCGTGCACATCAGGCTGCGTCGCACGCAGGACGTGGCTGGGAGAGGTTTACGGATGCTGTAGTCCGTGCCATCGCCGAGCGTAAGGAGGGTGTCGTTTATATGTTGTGGGGTAGTTATGCGCAGAAGAAGGGTGCAATAGCTGATCCGCAGCGCAATCTTGTGCTACGAGCTGTGCATCCATCGCCACTATCGGCATATCGAGGGTTCTTTGGTTGTAAGCACTTCTCGGCAGCCAATGCCTATTTACAAAGTATTGGTAAGGAGCCTATTGACTGGTAGTATACTTCATTAGGCGATACTGTTTGGGCGATATCCCCGTTACACGCTTGAAGTACTTTCCAAAGAATGACTGGTTCGGGAAGTTGAGGGCTGCTGCAATCTGCTGAATACTCATATTTGGCGATTGTAGCATAGCTCGTGCTTCAAGTATAACGTAACTCTCGATCCACTCGCCAGCCGAGCGACCGGTGTTCTCCTTTACCAGTTTCGAGAGATACTTTGGTGTGATGCATAGTTTGTCGGCATAGAAACCTATTAGGCGCTCACGCTGGTGGTGTTCCTGCGCAAGTTCCATAAAGCGTTGCACTACATTATTTTTATATAGAGATGGCTGCTCGATGCACGATTCGGTGTTAGAACCTCCGTAGTAGAATGCACGAATAAGGTTTTCAATGACCAGCAGACGGAAGGGGTTTGACGTATTCGAAGCAGCACGATGTAGTGTGTTGAAGAATATGCGAAAGCCTTGAAGCTGTTCGTCGTTGAGAGCTGTCACAGGGCGGTTGTAGATGTCGAGGTATGTAGATTGCCAGCCGGGGAGATTTATCATATCAATAAATCTCTTTGAGACGGCTATGGAGTAGGCTGTGAAATCGGGGCTAATGTCTAAGGTCTCGATAATCTGTCCGGGCATCACTGTCACGAGCATTGGGTTTACTATCTCATACTCTCGTAGGTTGATTCTGAGTTTGCATCTACCTGCAGTACATATTGTTATGGTCGCAGGGGATAGCTTGATGGGCCTATTTTTCTCGAGTTTCATTTTCGTCGTATATGGCACCATAAAGAAGTCGTCACCAATGGAGATTCGCTCATTGGGGAAGAGTGTGACATCTATATTAGCAAACGAGAGTAGGTCATTCATAAGCATTTCG
The DNA here is from genome assembly GCA_017628595.1 of Alistipes sp. Classification (GTDB taxonomy): domain Bacteria; phylum Bacteroidota; class Bacteroidia; order Bacteroidales; family Rikenellaceae; genus Alistipes. The sequence continues at coordinate 151 of JAGBYV010000242.1, read as the reverse complement.
TTTTTTGCTTATACAAAGTAACTTATTTTCATTATATTTTGCAATATAGATTCCTCCTTTTGAACAATTTAGAGGGTGTATGTCATAATTAATTTTTTTTAATTTTTGTGTGTGATTTTTAGTATTTTTTCACAATTTTGTTCGATATGGT
>JAGBYV010000241.1 GCA_017628595.1 Alistipes sp. | reverse complement strand
TTATCAATAAATAGTATTTCTCGGGAATTAGAAATTGTATCTCACCATCAGGCAGGCTCGCACATTTGCCACGTTGCGCAGCGCCTTAGTGCGACCATTTAGAGCCAGATCGCCATATCCCACCACAGTGTAATCGCCCTCAAGACCAAGCTCCAGATTCTTGGCAAAGTAGACAACCGAAGGTGCTATACGATAGATATAATCGGCATTCTTCGCACCAAACATCCAGAAATCGTCGGTCGAAAGGAAGTCCTTCTTAGCTCCAAGATTATCGATATAACCGAGCAACACACCGCCACGAACCTTTGATCCGTAGGTGGCATTAAGCCATGTTGTTAGCGAGCGCAGTGGGGCATACTCATAACTACCCGTTGCGGGATCATAAGCCGTAGCACCGAAACCGCTCAACATCTGCATATGCGATGCATTCTGGGTATATATCACCTTGCCTTTAATATTAAATCGGTCGTAATGATAGTCGGCAAACAATTCAGGCGTAATGCCCAGCACTCTGTCATTCACCTTAACACGCATAGGCTCCGAGGTAACCGTGCCATCCTCGGCCGTTATCTCACGAATAGCGATACTTTCACGACGCGGCTTAAGCGAGAGAACCGACACACCTGCACCGAAGGTGAAGTGCTCGCCCACGCGCTTGAGCGACAGATAACCCTCGGGCCACAGGTTCCAGCGAGCATAGTCGTACGTCTTGCCATCGGGGCCATACGATGAGTCATTATGCTGGAATATAGCCGAGAGCAAAGCATGCCAATTCTGACCCATGCGCTGCTTAAGCTGTATCTGTGGCATTCGCGCTGAGGTTGAGAATGGGGCACCGGCACCATAGCCCGATATCGTAGGCGATAGCTGGAACGAGGGATGCCACGTCTGACCAACGAGCAATGCGCTCTTCTCCCACGCCAGCTGAACATAGGCGTGACGCACACGGAAGACCATATTATTCACCGAGAAACCCACAAAGTCGGCCTCAAGGTTTGCCGATGATGCGGCACCCAGAATCGTAGGTCCGGCAATATCGAAACCAAAGCGTGAGGAGAAGGCAATAAATATCGTTTTGGGGACTGCATTCAGATCCTCGCCCTCGGCATTGAGCTCGACATCCATCGGCATCAGGTTGTAGATATCGCCCGCAAGCGTAATACACTGACGAGTGTCATAAGATATATAATTTCGCACAAAGCCATACAGCGAGACCTTCGTATCGCGCAGCGTTTTATGCACCGACTCCGCCTCCTGCTCGGCCCGTAGCTCAGCCAAAACCTCACGTTTTATATCTGCTTTCAGAGCCGCCACATCGACACTATCACTCTGTGCCAGTGCGCCAAATACAAAAAAGTGTATATATGTAAAGAATATTACTATTTTTTTCATTTCACCCAACGATATTTCCGCCAACAAATGTACAAAAAACCAGTTAAATAACACACCCGCGCGACCAATCAATTATTCGACGAGTTGTATAAATGCAATATAATCACTATTTTTGCAATATCAAAACAAAGACTCTTTTTCCAGTTTTCAAGTATGAAACGAACCTTTTGGATGGTCATAACGGTATTGCTCATAGGCGGTGTTATCTTTCTGCACCGCATCATCACTGCCGACCATCCTGTAATCATCGCTGAAGAAGAAGAGAAGGGTTATCATCTCAACGATTCGCTCGATAATTCGCTATCCGACCTGCCCACAACCAAACGTATGGAGCAGTACATCGAGCGCTGGATGTCACGCAATGCCATCAAGGGCGCCTCGCTTGCCGTTATGCGCAATGAGCAGTTGATCTACTGCAAGGGCTTCGGCTGGGCCGATCAGGAGATGGAGCGCAAAGCCAACGTAGGAGATATCTACCGCATGGCCTCAGCATCGAAGCTCATCACCGCCGTAGGCATCATGAAGCTCGTCGACGAGGGACGCCTCACGCTCGAGAGCAAGGTATTCGGCCCCGAGGGTATTCTCAGCCAATTCACCGAGATCAAGGATAAGCGTGCTCACAACATCACCGTGCGTCAGCTTCTCAACCACACAGCCGGCTTCAGCCGCCGCATGGGCGATCCGATGTTCCGCATTGCCGACGTTATACGTTGGGAGGAGCTCAGCACTACGCCTACGGCCGATGAATTGATTACCTTCCAGCTCGGCATGCGTCTGCGCACAGCGCCAGGCGGCTCGGCACAATACTCCAACATTGGCTATCTGGTTCTTTCGCGTGTTATTGAGCAGGTGTCGGGTATGAGCTACGAGGAGTATCTGCAGGAGCACGTCTTGTGGCCTGCCGGTTGTTACGACATGCATATTGCGCACAACTACTACAAGGATCGCTATGATGGAGAGGTGAAATATTATGGCCACGACAACGAGCGCATAGAGTCCTACGACGGCTCTGGCACGATGCGTCTGCGCGAGTATGGAGGCAACGATATCAGAGGCCTGCAGGGTGCAGGAGCCTGGGTGGCGTCAAGCGTTGAGATGATGCGTCTGGTGGCCTCTATTGATGGCAAGCCAGCCGTTCCCGATATTCTCTCAGCGGAGAGTGTGGCTGCCATGCGAGATATTCAGCGCAAGGGCGACTATGCACTTGGCTGGGCACGCTATAATGCCAGCAATGGCTCACTCGTCCGCACAGGTACAATGTCGGGCACGTGTGCCTATATTGATTATCGCGATAATGGCATATCATACGTCTTCTTCACCAATACTAGCAACTATCGAGGTGCTACATTCACCAACTCCATAGGTCGTATGATTCGTGATGCTATGACACGCGTGGAGGAGTGGCCCTCGGATCGTGATATGTTTGTTGCCGTACCCGATATGGCGACGGATTCATTGTCGCTTACCACGACCAACGACATATCGTAATTATATCTTAAGCGCACCAATCTCCTGCTGCAACAGATCCAGGAAGTGTGCGGCGTGTGCGCCATCCATTTGTGTGTGGTGAAACTGGAACGACAGCACGAGTGAAGTCTTGAACCACGAGCGGCGATATTTTCCCCAAATCAGGAATGGGTTATTAAACACTCCGCTATACATTCCAACAGCGCCATCAATCTCATACTT
>JAGBYV010000240.1 GCA_017628595.1 Alistipes sp. | reverse complement strand
TCGCCCGTAATGCTGGAGGTGCACCTGCCCATGGAGCGCGGCACGATGCGTCAGATCGCGATCATCAACTTCGACGCCGACCAGATGGAGGACTTTGCCTCGGCCAAGTTCCATACACAGTGGAATGTCTCCTTCTGGGCTGAGGATCGGGGCAAAAGGTATGACTTTGCACTGGAGATATCGACCGTCACGGGACAGACCTCCCTTACCATTGAAAGCCCCGATGGTGCTATGCGCTACATCGGCTCCGTCGGGCAACGCATCCGCGAAAACCGCTAAAACAAAGCCTGCCACCCCACGGGGTAGCAGGCCTTTTTTTGAATGCCGATGATATACTTTATTCGTGCTTTATAAGCAGGGCCACGGCGTGGGTCGAAACACCCTCCTCTCTACCCTCGAAGCCCATACGCTCGGTGGTTGTGGCCTTCACCGATACACGATCCACATCAACGCCCATCACCGAGGCCATCGTCTCACGCATAGTATCAATATGGGGGCGCAACTTGGGGCGTTGCATAGCGATGGTGCAATCTACGTTCGAGATCGCATAGCCACGCTCTGCCACCACGTCGCACACGCGGCGCAGAAGTATCTTCGAGTCAATGCCCTTATATGCCATATCGTTGTCGGGAAATAGTTTACCTATATCGCCCAGCGCCAATGCGCCGAGCAGAGCATCACACAGCGCGTGAATAACCACATCGCCATCCGAGTGCGCCACGCAACCCTTCTCGTGCTCAATCTTCACGCCACCCAGCCACAAGGGCAACCCCTCCTCGAGAGCGTGCACATCGTATCCGTGTCCAATTCTTAAATCCATAGTTCCTTTTATTTTTTTATTCTTCGTTTTACTCCCAAAATCACTCGGCGCACAATCATCGGCAGAGCCATCCACACCCGCGAGTAGCGCAGCCACTCTCCGTCCGAACACTCCACCCTGCGACCATCCTTAACGTATGCCACCATACGCGCCACAATATCCTCGGTTGTGGCCTGCTCCTTGCGTTTATAATTTCCGTCGCCGGCAAAGAGTATCCGCTCGCCATCGACTTTCACCACGCGGTGCAGAACATACTCCCCACGATAGCGAAACAGCATCACATCGCCAACACGAATCTCGTCGCCCTCATAGCGTCGCAGCACCACCCTGTCGCGACCATCGCGCAACATCGGCTGCATGCTATTGCCACGGATGATGATCATCACATCGCCACCCTCACCCAAGAGGCGCTCCACCTCGGCAAAGAATATATCGTTACTAATCTGCATCGCCAAAAACCGTTTCGCACGACAACCGTGCCGCCTCGCCATTGGGCAGACACTCCAGCTGATATACTTTCGCACCACGCAGCAGAGTCGACAGTGTAGCCAGCGTATACTCCTCCAGCTCCCGATCAAAGGCAAAGGCCGGAGGCAACGACGGCAGCAGAGATCCTATGGCCTGCACACCTTTTAATGGGCGTATCCGATTATGTGGCGCCTGCGACAGACGAACCACAGCGAGCAAGGGATAACTTTCGGCCTTATAGCAAGGAGTCTTGCCGCTCCATGGCGAGCCATACACCATAGCCCGACCGCTCTCC
>JAGBYV010000239.1 GCA_017628595.1 Alistipes sp. | reverse complement strand
TAGTATCGTCGATAACACCCTCAAAGTCGGGGTGCATCGTAGGCTCGCCATTGCCGGCAAAGGTGATCACATCGGGCGGCGTGCCATCACCGACCATCTGCGAGAGCACCTCGCGCAACATATTTCTCACATCCTCACGCGAATTAAAACGGCGGGGACCCACATGCTCATCGTTCCAGCCACACTCGCAGTAGATGCAGTCGAAACTGCAGAGTTTCGACTCCACGGGCAGCAGATTCACTCCCAGCGAGAGCCCAAGACGACGCGAATGGATGGGGCCAAAGATTATATCACTATACAGAGCGGTCATATTATCTGTTATTTACATTTTCGAACGGCGGAACTCCTTGGGGGTCATACCTGTATGACGCAGGAAGTATTGTCCGAAGAATGAGGGATTCGGGAAATTGAGTTTGTTCGACACCTGCTGCACGGTAAGCTGCGTGGTAGCAAGCAGGGCCTTGGCATTGAGAATCACCGAGTGGGTGATCCACGTTGCAGCGCTGCGATCAGACATCTGACGCGTCACGATGGTCAGATATTTGGGTGTGATGCACAACTTGTCGGCATAATACTGCACCTCGCGCGAGATGGTGATATCGGTAGCAAGCAGCGACAGGAACTTGCGGAAGATAACATCCTGACGCGAGCAGGGCTCATGCATAACGGGGATATCGCGAGCATAGACTCCCGCCAACTCATAGCACAGGAGCTTGAGCATCTGCTCGTTGATCTGCTCGTGATAGGGATGATCCTTACGCTCGTCGCGCTCGTGCATCATTCGGCACACCTGCAGAATAGATTCCAACTGCTCCTCGCTGAGTACCATACAGGGATTCTCGCGCATGAGCATATGCACCTCGGGAGCCGAGGGGAAGTTCAGTTCGCGCAGAAAGCCGGTATCGATACGCAGTGTATAACTCTCAAAACCCTCGCCACGCTTGAACTCCTGGATAATCGTTCCCGGGAAGGCTACACACATCGTGCGTGCCGAGAGAGGGTATTTATGCTCGTTGATAGTAACATACCCCTCACCAGCAAGACAGATGAATATACCGCCACGATTAAATACTCGCGGCACGTTATTCTCATTAATTATCAGGTCGTAATCCTTGCTGTCGATGTAGGTAAACAGCGGATGCGAGTCAGCAGTTGCGGGTGGAGGTGTTACAGTTAAATTATCCATCAGGGCGTCATTTTATATTACAAAGATAAGAATAATTTGCGACAAAGAATATTTTTATGTCGCATTTCGCTGAAAAAACCTTCAAAAGACTCCCTTATAGAACATTTTTCTATGTTGACCTCATAAATGCCAGCGCTGAACTTACTGGCCAGTGCCGAATAAGATTCTGTCCTCACTAAGCAAGCACCCCATCGCCTCGAAGAAAAAAAACCGCCCTGCGCGCATGGCAAGGCGGTCTGTATCTAACTAAAGCGAAGTATTACAACTTGCGCAACCAGATATTACGGAAGCTGATAGGCTCAGAGGGGTCGCCGTGGCTCTGCAACTTGATGGGACCTGCGCCGTGCTTCTGAACCTTGGGGTGACCGATATACTCGGTAGTACCGCGAATAGCAACGTTGTTCTGCAACACTACGCCGTTGTGGATAACGGTAACGGTGGGAGGAACTCGGTATGAGCCATCCTCATTGAATACGGGAGCATTGTAGATAATATCGTAAACATTCCACTCGCCGGGCTTACGCATTGCGTTGGCCTTGGGAGTTGACTGCTTATAGATACTACCTGTCTGGCCGTTGGTGTAGGTGGGGTTGTTGTAGCAATCGAGAATCTGAATCTCATAAAGACCCTGAAGGAACACACCGCTGTTACCACGTGCCTGACCTGTACCTGTGATGTTCTCGGGCACACACCACTCGATATGGAGCTGGAAACTCTCGAACGACTCACGGGTCTGAATATCACCCTTCTTCTTGTTTACTGTAAATACACCATCGTGTACATCCCACTCTGCGGGACCGCCATTGGCACCTGTCCATGCGCTCAAATCCTTACCATCGAAAAGTACGATAGCATCAGAGGGAGCTGAGTTGGTTGTGATATTACCGGGAGTTACCACCTTGGGAACGGGAGTGTAGAACTCGGTCATCTGAGGACGCATAGTCTCAGGGCCATTCTGCTGAGCCTGAGCCTGAGCCGCAACAGCAGTAACGGTCAGCGCAAAAGCTGAAAGAATAAGTTTTTTCATAGTCGAATTTTATTTTAGGTTTACGATTTTCGTATGACGTAGGACAAATTTACTAAAATTACGTGAAATACCGAACATTTGCCCCTATTTTTCTTGCGCAAGGCAAAAAAGCAGAGGAAAAAATATTTTGTCATCTCGACTTTATTCGTTATATTTGGTAAAAATTACACTATATGGCAATATTCAAGGTCGAAGGTGGTCACCGCCTTCACGGCTGCGTAACTCCGCAAGGAGCTAAAAACGAGGCCCTACAAATACTTTCGGCTACACTTCTCACATCGGAGCGTGTAGTAGTAAACAACATACCGCAGATTCTCGACGTCATGCAGCTCATCGAGCTATTGGAGTGCATGGGCGTAAAGGTTGAGCGTCTGGGAGGCGATAGCTATGCCTTCACAGCCGCCGACATCAACCTCGACTATCTGCGCAGCGAGGATTACCACCGCCGTTGTCGCCGTCTGCGTGGCTCGGTGATGATGATAGGCCCGCTGCTGGCCCGCTTTGGCGTGGGTTACATGCCCAAGCCGGGTGGCGACAAGATCGGCCGCCGACGTCTGGATACACACTTCCTTGGTTTTCAGAAACTGGGTGCAACATTTAACTTCGACCAGGCAGAGGAGTTTTTCTCCGTAGAGGCCAAGCAACTCAAGGGCTGCTATATGCTCCTTGATGAGGCTTCCGTTACAGGTACGGCCAACATCGTGATGGCTGCCGTGATGGCCGAGGGCACAACGACGATCTACAACGCAGCGTGCGAGCCATACCTGCAGCAGCTCTGCAAGATGCTCAACCGTATGGGCGCAAAGATCTCGGGCATAGCATCCAACCTGCTCACCATCGAGGGTGTGAAGGAGCTGGGTGGCACTGAGCATACGCTTCTGCCCGATATGATTGAGGTGGGTAGCTTTATCGGTATGGCCGCGATGACGCAGTCTGAGCTTACGATCAAGAACGTATCATACGAGAATCTGGGCATCATACCCTCGCAGTTTGCACGTCTGGGCATACAGTTCGAGCAGCGTGGCGACGATATCTACATCCCGCAGCAGGATCACTATGCCATCGAGAGCTTTATCGACGGTTCGATTATGACCATTGCCGACGCTCCCTGGCCAGGCCTCACGCCCGACCTGTTGTCTATATTCCTTGTCGTGGCAACGCAGGCTAAGGGCGCCGTGCTGATTCATCAGAAGATGTTCGAGAGCCGTCTGTTCTTCGTAGATAAGCTCATCGACATGGGCGCTCAGATTATACTCTGCGATCCCCACCGTGCCACCGTCATAGGTCACGACCACCGTATGCGTCTGCGAGCCACAAAGATGACCTCACCCGATATTCGTGCCGGCGTGGCATTGCTTATTGCTGCGATGAGCGCCGAGGGTACAAGCATCATCCAAAACATCGAGCAGATCGACCGTGGCTACAAGGATATTGACGGCCGTCTGAACGCTCTGGGTGCAAAGATTACACGACTCGACGAGTAATTAACTAAATAGCGACAGAGATGATTATCACCACCACAAGCAACATCGAGGGTGCTCATATTGAGGAGTACCTGCAGTTAGTATCGGTCAACGTTGTGATCGGAACAAACTTTTTCTCTGACTGGATGGCATCGATCACCGATATCTTCGGTGGCACATCGAGCACCTATCAGCGCAAGTTGGACAGTGTATATGAGGAGGCCGTAAAGCGCATTGAAAAGAAGGCGTCGAAACTCGGTGCTGATGCCGTGGTGGGTCTGAAGATGGACTTCGGCGAGGTGTCGGGCAAGGAGAAGAGCATGTTTATGGTTTCGGCCGTAGGTACAGCAGTTAAATTGAGAAAATAATCAATAACAAAAGACTATGAGAAAGATTTTTACAGTCGTAACCACCCTTATGCTTTGTGCTACGGCAGCAGCGCAAGAGTTCCGTTCGGCCATATCGAACGTACCAGGTAACGAGTTCCCCAAAGTATCAAACGATATGCGTGCCATTGTACGCTACACCTCAAAGACAGCCAAGAAGGTGCAGGTACAGGGTGGTGACGGCTTTGCGGCACAGCCCGTGGATATGGTCAATGATGGCCAGGGCAACTGGAGCGTAGAGCTTAGCGGTCTTACCCCCGGCTTCCACTACTATTGGTTCCTTGTGGATGGCGTGCAGGTGAACGACCCCGCCAGCGTGGCATACTTCGGCTACAGCCGCCCCACAAGCGGTATCTATGCCGCCTACCCTGGTGAGGATTATATGGACGCCAAGGATGTTCCGCACGGCGTAGTGCGCGAGCAGTGGTATAAGTCAAGCGTTACGGGCCTTTGGCGTCGTGCCTACATCTACACTCCCGCGGGATATGACGAGGGCAAGGACAAGTACCCCGTTTTCTACCTCCTTCACGGTATGGGTGAGAACGAGCGCGGCTGGAGCCTTCAGGGTCGCATGAACTTCATCATGGACAACCTCATCGCCGAGGGTAAGGCTAAACCTATGATCGTGGTGATGGATTGTGGTTACACCGACACGATGGATCCCGCAACGGGCGCTATCAAGCGTTCAACCGACGCTGGCTCGCTGGCCGACATCTACTTCAAGGATATTATCCCCATGGTAGAGAAGAACTACCGCGCAAAGACAGACCGCGAGAGCCGTGCTATGGCAGGTCTTTCAATGGGTGGCTTCCAGACGATGAACATTGCTCTGGCTAATACCGACAAGTTCGCCTATATCGGTGGATTCTCGGCAGCGCTGATGATGGGCGGCCGCCAGCAGGTGGATCTCAAGACAGCTTACAACGGTGCGTTTGCTAACCCTGCAGAGTTTAACAAGAAGGTTAAGCTGTTGTGGTTTGGCGCAGGTAGCGAGGAGAAGGCTTTTGTTGATGCAGCTGCCAATATGACCAAGCAGCTGAGCGAGATGGGTGTAAAGGTTGAGTCATACATCTCGGAGGGTACCTACCACGAGTGGCACACCTGGAGCCGCTGCCTGAAGGAGTTTGCTCCCAAGTTGTTTAAGTAGTTTTACCTTACTTATATAATAGTAGTCCGTCTGATACTCCCATCAGACGGACTACTATTTTTTAGGAATTGATCTCTATTCCTCCCTGTTCTGCAACTGCCTATACGCTCGGGGCGATATACCCTCCACACGCTTAAAATACTTACCAAAGACTGACTGCGAAGGGAAGAGCAACTCGTCGCTTATCTGCTGGATAGTCATAGTGGTGGATGTAAGACAACTCTTTGCGTAGAGGACAACATATCGTTCGATCCACTCCAAAGCGGTCATGCCCGTATTCTGCTTCAACAAGGTGGAGAGATACTTATTTGATATACACAACCTATCGGCGTAGAAGCCTATATCGCGCTCCTGCTTGAAATTCTTTGACACAAGGTCGATAAATTGGTCGCACGTCTGCTCCTGCGAGGTCATCGCCACGGGCGCACTCGGCTTGCCATGCACATAGTATCCTAAACCATAATAGTAGGCCGAAAAGAGATGTTTGACAATCTGCTCACGATATGGATTCTCCTTCTGCTTCATAATGTTTGCTACTTGACGGTAACACGACATATAGGCCTCCGTCATCGGCTCCGAAATCGCATGAAACTGCGTATTCTTAATAAATAGTTTCTCATGAAGACTTACGGGCAGGTTCAATGAGGAGAT
>JAGBYV010000238.1 GCA_017628595.1 Alistipes sp. | reverse complement strand
CGCCCATATTATGCACATCGAGCTGCAGGAACATCTTGTCCTCATCGGTGTGTGCCAGCACATAGTCGAGCAACAACTCGCCCTCAACCTCTACGAAGTCACCGGCGTGGTTGTGGTAGCCAAGCATAAGGCCATACTCCTTGGCCAGGGCACCCACCTCGTTGCAGTAGTCGCAACTTGCCTTCACCTCTTCGAGTGTCTGCCCGAACGAATAGCCCGGCATCACGCAATATGATGCACCCATAGTGCGGAGCGATGCAAACAGTGCGCGCCACTTATCCATCGTAGCGGCCTTGGCAGCGGGGTCGTTTTGTATTGCAGCGTGTGTTGAACTAATCGTAAGCGATGATTTATCACACAATGCCTTAAACTCCTCGGCCGTGAGGCCATAACACTTCGGATCGCCACCGCCATTCAGGGTTTCAACGGTGGTATAACCAATCTGCGACAGACGCTCCAAAGTGGAGGCTATATCGCCCGAATCCTGATGTACGGAGTAGAGTTGTATGCCCACCTGCGGTTTTGACGCGCACGAAACACACAACAAGGCTAAACTAAACAGGGCAAATAGAAGGGTTTTTCTCATGGTTTTTCATCTACTGACGCCTTTTTGCGCCATAGATAGAACAAAAGTACGAAAAAAAGAGAGATAAAGGTATATTTTGACGCTTATTTTTACTATTTTTGTGGAAGTTTTCGAAACATTAATTTTTTAAAATAGAATATCACACTATGAAAGAGGCTATTGCTATTCTTACAGGTGGCGGTCCCGCACCTGGTATGAACACTGTTGTAGGTAGCGTTGCTAAGACGTTCCTTGCTAAGGGTTATCGTGTAATCGGTTTGCACTATGGTTATTCAGGTCTTTTCAACCCCAATCCCCGTTTCGAGGATATGGACTTCGTAAAGGCTGACTTCATCTTCAACCAGGGTGGTTCATACCTTACTATGAGCCGTTTCAAGCCCACCGATAAGGACTTCGAGGAGAACTTCAACCTCTCATTCTTCCAGGACAACAACATCAAGTTGCTCGTTACCGTTGGTGGTGATGACACAGCTTCTACAGCTAACCGTATCGCTAAGTTCCTCGAGGCTAAGCAGTACCCCATCGCTAACATCCACGTTCCCAAGACTATCGACAACGACCTTCCCTTGCCCGCAGGTTCGCCCACATTCGGCTACCAGTCAGCTAAGGAGGGTGGTACCGTTATCGGTCGCGCAGTATATAACGACGCTCGCACATCAGCTAACTGGTTCGTTGTAGCAGCTATGGGTCGTTCGGCTGGTCACCTTGCATTTGGTATCGGTTCAGCTTGCCACTATCCTATGATCGTTATCCCCGAGATGTTCAACAAGAGCGAGATCACCATCGAGAAGATCGTTAACCTGGTTATCTCTTCTATCATCAAGCGTAAGATTATGGGTATCGACTACGGTGTTGCAATGATCTCTGAGGGTGTATTCCACGCACTTTCTGATGAGGAGATCCGCAACTCAGGCATCAACTTCACATACGACGACCACGGTCACCCCGAGCTTGGTAAGGTATCTAAGGCTAACATCTTCAACGAGTTGTTGGAGAACAAGCTCAAGGAGTTGGGTATCAAGGTTAAGTCTCGTCCCGTAGAGATCGGTTACGAGGTACGTTGCCAGACTCCTATCGCTTACGACTTGGTATACTGCTCTGAGTTGGGTATGGGTGTTTACAAGCTCTTCGCTGAGGGCAAGACCGGCTGCATGGTTTACATCTCACAGGACGGTTTCGTATCACCTCTCTACTTGAAGGATTTGCAGGATCCCACAACCGGCAAGATTCCTCCCCGTCTCGTAAACGTAGAGTCAGACAAGATTCAGCAGGTTATCAACAACCTCTTGCACTATGTAACTCCCGAGGATTACGAGGCTGCAAAGGCTTACGTTGCTAACCCCGAGGCTTACGACTTCAAGAAGATCTTGAACTGGTAATCACCTTCAATCAATATCAGAGGCTGCTAAACGATTTAGCAGCTTCTTTTTTTTAGAACAGATCCAACTGTGGGTCGGGATAAAGATTTATGACCTCTACCCTGCTTTTGCGGGCACGCCTTATGGTGTATGCCGTGCCGCCCGTTGGCAGATTATCCCACCACGCAACGACAATCGAGGCATTATCGACCAGAAAGTCATTTCGGAGCATATATGCTCCCTGCTTCTCTTTGCTCACCACAATAGTCTCATCGGCCTGGGCCAGCAGAGTATCATAGCACGCCGCATCCTCACCCGTAAACATCTGGCGGAATCCTTCAAACGGCTCTACGGCGATTAACTCGACATAGGGATGATCCGCCTTATACTCGGCAACGATGCGCCCGGCCGCTAAGTCGAAGCCCCACGACATACCACACAGAAAACGCGTAAAGCCTCGCTCACAAAGGTCGTGAACCAGAAGTCGCAACTCCTCGTCGGCCCCACCTGCATATGCACGGCGTCCAGTAAAGGCTACCGTACACGATCTCGTAGTCTGAAGTATATCACAAATCGAGTTCATAACAGAAATTATCCATCAATAAAACAAAGGTAATGGTTATGGCGCGGATTTTGCAACTTTTCTCTACGAATTTTAAAACTTACAGGCTTTATGAAACATTCAGGTATCTGCAATTTGGTCTCATTTTTGGGAGGTATGCTCGTAGGTTCGGTCGTAACGATGCTCGTAACACCGCAGTCGGGTCCCGAACTACGCACAAAGATTCGCGATTATGTCGATCAGGAGACGGAGAAGATCCGTTGTCACTGCAACGACGACAAGTAACACGCATTAAACAGCAAGCATGGAAGAGCGCAGAACAGAGAGCCGCGGCCATCTAGCACCGCTGATCTACTTTGCCGCTACGGCGACAACGGCAGCCATACTCCTTGTCACAGCCCTTGTGGCGTGGCTCGCTGAGATGATCGGATCGGTGCGCTGGGCAACACTCATCGTGGCTGGATTTTTCCTCTTCGTGGCGTGGCTCATATATGTGCTGGCGGTACGTCATGCGATAAACCATTTCCGCAACCGTCTCGACACGATATACGAAGTGGCCTATGCTGTACAGAATGGCTACAAGGTAGCGTTCGATGTTGTGCGAGGATTACTTGAGCAGATTATGCATCGCTAATCACGCAAGGGGTCGGCCTTCGGGTCGGCCCTGTTTTGCATAAAAAAGTCCACCCGACCGTGGTCAGATGGACTATCATTATCGTTAAGACAATTTTCTATTAGAACTGATCGTGTACCTCACTGATGAGCGCTACATCGTCAGCCGTTGAGTTCAGCACATAGGCCTCAGCACCTACGATAGCTGCCTCTGCCAGCTTGGCATAAACCTTGGCATCCGATGCATACTCCTCCACCTCCGAAGCCTGCTGAGCCAACAGGTAGGTGATGATGATGTGACCCGCGCTCTCAACCAGACGGCGTGCGTGGAAGTCCTTGAACTGGGGAGCATCCTTACTTATTGCCTCAACGTGAGCCACCATAGCCTCCACGCGTGTGCGCAAAGCCTTCATCTGCTCTACAATGGGCTGCATAGCCTCCGAGTAGGTGAGCTCCTCGTAGCGGGCAATCTGCTCCATGAAGGTACCCTTGGTTACGGCATTGATAGCTGCCACAACCTGCAACTGTGATGTACCCTCATAGATATTCAGGATGCGGGCATCACGATACAGACGCTCGCATGCGTAATCCTTCATAAAGCCCGAACCACCGTGAATCTGGATAGCATCGTAGGCCAATGAGTTGGCATACTCCGATGCAAAGAGCTTAACCAGCGGCGTAAAGCCATCGGCCAGACGGTTGTAGAACTTCATCTCCTGACGCTCCTCTGCCTCGAGCGAACGCTCGTGAGAGATGTGGGTGTACTGCTTGTAGATCTCTACAAAACGCGAAGTCTCATACAACAGCGCACGAGCACCACGCAGACGTGCACGCATATTGGTGAGCATCTCGGCAACGGCGGGGAACTTGATGATATCCTTGCCAAACTGCTGACGCTCGTGGGCATACTTCAAGGCCTCACGATAGGCAGCCTCGCAAAGGCCAACCGACTGAGCACCAATACCCAAACGTGCAGCATTCATCAGCGACATAACGTACTTGATTAGACCCATACGGCGATCGCCAACCAACTCAGCGGGAGCATCGGTAAATACCAGCTCACAGGTGGGAGAACCCTTGATACCGAGCTTATTCTCAATGCGACGCACCTTCATGCCACCATTACGCTTATCATATACGAGCATCGAAAGACCACGCGCATCGGTTGTGCCCTCCTCGGTACGAGCCAAAACGAGCGACACGTCGCCATCACCGTTGGTGATAAAGCGCTTCACGCCATTCAGAAGCCAGGTCTGACGCTCCTCCGACCAGGTTGCCTTCAACATCACAGCACCCAGATCAGAACCCGCATCGGGCTCTGTAAGGTCCATAGCGCAGGTAGCACCCTCGCTAACCCACGTCAGGTACTTCATCTTCTGCTCCTCCGATGCAAACTCGTTGAGTGTCTCGGCGCAATCCTGCAAGCCCCAGATATTCTCGAAGCTTGCATCGGCACGAGCCACCATCTCGTTAGCCATCACGAAGCACAGCAAGGGGAAGTTCAAGCCCTTGAAGCGGCGAGGCAGAGTAAGACCACTCAAGCCTGCAGCATTCACTGCGTTCATATTCTCCACCGTGCCTGAAGCATAGATCACACGGTCGTTCTCCACACGGGGGCCCTCCTTATCCACACCCTCGGCGTTGGGAGCAATCACGTCGGCACACACCTGACCGATAATCTCCATCACACGCTGATATGAATCCATAGCGTCCTCGAAGTTCTGAGGCGCATAGTCGTAAAGATCCTTCTCGGCAAAGCCTCGCTCCTTGAGTTCAACGATCTTTCGCATCAACGGATGTGAAAGATGATACTTCAAATCTTTATTATCTAAAAAGAAATTAGCCATCTTCTACTTTGAGTTTTGCTTGTAATACTTAATCATCTTGGGGATTACCTCCTCCACCTTGCCTGTAATGGCATAGTCGGCAATCTTATTGATAGGTGCCGCGGGGTCGTTGTTGATCGAGATAATCATCGAAGACTGATCCATACCTGCCGTGTGCTGAATCTGACCCGAGATACCGCAAGCGATATAGAGTTTGGGGCGCACGGTAACACCTGTCTGGCCAATCTGACGCTCGTGCTCGCAGAAGCCAGCATCAACAGCAGCACGCGAAGCACCTACCTCGCCACCCAGCACCTCGGCCAGGTCGTAGCACAACTGGAAGCCCTCCTTTGAGCCCATACCGTAACCACCAGCTACGATAACGGTAGCACCCTTGATGTTGATCTTGCTCTTCTCCATCTGGCGATCGACGATGGTAACGGCCAAATCCTCAGGCGAGATAAACTCCTGCCATGCGATGGGCTTAACCTCCGCAGCCGCAGCCACGGCACACTCCTGCTTACGCATCACACCCTCGCGTACGGTTGCCATCTGGGGACGGCAGTCGGGATTCACGATCGTAGCAATGATGTTACCACCAAATGCGGGACGGATCTGATACAACAGATTCTCATACTCCTTACCCGTCTTGGCATCCTTGTGAGGGCCAATCTCGAGCTGCGTACAGTCGGCCGTAAGACCGCTATGCAGAGCCGATGATACACGGGGTGCAAAGTCGCGACCCACGGGTGTAGCACCAAAGAGTGCAATCTGCGGCTGCTCCTGACGAATCAAACCGCACATAACTGAGGTATGGGGCAGAGTGCGGAAGGGAGCGAAGATCTCATCATCGGCCACCCACACAGTGTCGGCACCATACTTTGCCAAAGTCTGCTCCAGGCCAGCTACGTTGTGAGAAATCACAACAGCCTCCAGCTTTACGCCCAATGTCGAAGCCAACTCACGACCCTTGGTCAAGAGCTCCAAACTAACGTCGGCCACCTGGCCATCCTCTATTTCGATATATACAAATACGTTATTCATACTCCTTAACCTTTAACCGAGCGTGTGGCTCGCAATAAGTTCAACCATCAGAGAATTAATATCCTCATCCGACGAGGTAAGGCACTTGGCCTCCTTCGACTGGAATACCACATTCTCAATCTTCTTAACCTTCGTGGGTGAGCCACTCAGACCCAACTGCTGCTCATCGCATACGATGTCGGCAGCGGTCAGCTCCACAATACGCAGATAGTCGCGCTCCTCAACCAGCTTCTGAGCCAGCTCGTCAGCCGCAGCCACCTCCAAGGGAATCATAGCCCACTTGTACTTCATCACAAGGCGAGCATTCTGAGGACGAATCTCGGGCGCTGACGAATTGACAGTCAGCACAGCGGGGATAGGACACTCGACGCACTCCACGCCACGATCCAGACGACGGCGCACAACAAGCGTAGAATCCTTAACCTCAACGATCTGCTCAGCATATGTCACCTGAGGCAAGCCCAGCTTCTCGGCTACCTGGGGACCAACCTGAGCCGTATCGCCATCGATAGCCTGACGGCCTGCAATGATAAGATCGGCACCAATCTGGCGCAGAGCGCAAGAGAGGGCATACGATGTAGCCAATGTATCCGAACCAGCAAATTTACGATCCGAGAGCAGATAACCGCCATCGGCGCCACGGAACATGGCATCGCGGATGATGTCGGCAGCACGCTGCGGACCCATAGTCAAAATATACACAGTAGAGCCTGCACACTCCTCCTTGAGGCGCAATGCCAACTCCAAGGCATTCAAATCTTCAGGATTGAAAATAGCAGGCAGCGCAGCACGGTTGACCGTACCCTCTGCCGTCATGGCGTCCTTACCCACGTTGCGGGTATCGGGCACCTGCTTGGCCAATACAACAATTTTTAATGCTTTGTTCATTAGTCTAAATATTGGTTAATAGTGGAACGGTTGCGCGACACAACCACCCCTTTATACGAAAAAAATGCGCGAAAAAGTATAATCGATCGGCATACATACCCTCTATATGACAACTTACGCGACTAAGTGGCCAATAAAGGATATGTATACGACCGAAAATGCTATTCGAGCATTCAGTTCTTTTATTTTACTTATACTTATCGTACGATTGTCTCGTCACGGTCGGGACCCACAGAGATGATCTTCACAGGTACGCCGGTCTCACGCTCGATGAACTCAACGTACTGCTTGAACTCTACGGGGAAGTCCTCGTAACGACGAACCTTGCAGATATCGCACTTCCAGCCCTTGAACTCGGTGTAAACGGGCTCAATAGAGTCGTTAACCTCATAGGGGAAGTGATCCACCAGCTCGCCATTGACACGATAAGCGGTAGCAACCTTGATAGTGTCGAAATCGTTCATCACATCCGACTTCATCATGATAAGCTGCGTAACGCCATCAACCATAACGGCATACTTCAATGCTACCAGATCCAGCCAGCCGCAACGACGCGGGCGACCTGTAACAGCACCAAACTCGTGACCAATGCGGCGCAACTCCTCACCTACCTCATCGAAGAGCTCAGTAGGGAAAGGACCGCTACCTACACGGGTACAGTAGGCCTTGAAAATACCATATACGTCGCCGATCTTAGTGGGCGCGACACCCAGACCGGTACAAACACCTGCACATACGGTATTCGACGAGGTAACAAAGGGATATGTACCGAAGTCCACATCAAGCAACGAACCCTGTGCACCCTCAGCCAGGATGGGCACATCCTCGTCAATATATTTATTTACTACGTGCTCGCTATCGATAAACTCGAAGCCACGAAGATACTCGATACCCTCCATCCAGGTCTTCTCGTAGTCGGTAACGTCGTACTCGAAGCCCTCGTACTGTGAAAGCATCTCAACGTGCTTTGCCTTGAGGCGGTTATAGCGGTCGATGAAATCCTCAGCCAGCACATCGCCAAAACGCAAACCGTTACGGCCAGTCTTGTCCATATAGGTCGGGCCGATACCCTTGAGCGTTGAGCCGATCTTCGACTTACCCTTTGCAGCCTCACTGGCAGCATCCAGCATACGGTGTGTAGGCAGGATGATATGAGCCTTCTTTGAGATGAGCAACTTCTCCTTTACGGGAATACCCTGCTCAGAGATATTCTTCAACTCCTCGGCAAGTGATACGGGGTCAACCACCACACCATTACCGATTATATTAATAGAACCGTCGCGGAAGATACCCGAAGGTACGGTACGCAACACAAAACTCTTATCGCCGAAGTGCAACGAGTGGCCAGCGTTGGGGCCTCCCTGGAAACGAGCAACTACGGTATAGTTGGGGGTGAGTACATCCACTACCTTACCTTTACCTTCATCGCCCCACTGCAATCCGAGAACTACATCTACTTTTTTCATTTATAAGTTTAGCATTAAGCGCAAAAAACCATTTTTTTGCATCCAAAGATACGCATTTTTTTCTATCCGCCAATCTTTTCGGCGGCGGAAATTATCAACAGGTTGTTAAAACCACCCTTTTGTGGCGAATGGCACGCTATAGGCGGTAAAATATCACACCGAAAATTCTTTTCTGCATCTACCATCTTTCACCCCGACGGGGAAACAACCACCGCAAGACACAAAAAAAACTCCCGCCCGTTAGGCGAGAGTTTTATTCCACAATTTATATAAATTCGTTATTACATATCGTCATCCTCATCCTCCAGCGAAGAGTCCTGAATCTCATCAGCACCCTTGAGCTCGTCGTCGCCGTAGAAGTCGTCATCAACGTCGTCGGTCGAATCGTCGATCTTCACATCGATCTTCACCAGATACGACACCTCGTCGGTCTCGTAGGGTACAACATAGAAAAAGTCGCCATTAGGCTTGTCAATACGAGTCATCACCTCCGCAAAACCGCGCGGATAAAGAGCCTTCACCTCATTCTGCTGATCGGTTGTGAGGTTGTTGAAACTAGTTACAAGTCGCTTTTTAGTGTTATTTTGTGCCATATGTATCGAAATTTTCTGCAAGTATAATCAAAAATATTATATCGCAACGAATCTTGATATTTTTTTTGCATTTTTTTTGATTTTTGATGTTGTTACAAACAAATTATGTACCTTTACAACTAAATTTTCCCTATACAATGAGCGCAGAGCACAGAATCAACGAGTTACGTCAAAAACTCAACTACCTCAACCATATGTACTACGTTGAGGCCAAATCCGTAGCCACGGACTACGAATTCGATATGCTATTGCGCGAACTGCAAGAGTTAGAGGCACTTCACCCCGAATTTGCGGACCCCAACTCGCCCACAATGCGCGTTGGCAGCGACCTTACAAATAAATTTCAGAGCGTAGCGCACGCCTACCCGATGCTCTCGCTCTCGAACACCTACTCGCAGCAGGAGCTGCAGGAGTGGATGGACAAGACCTTCCGCGAGAGCGACTCTCAGGTGAGTGTATCGTGTGAGCTGAAGTACGACGGTACGGCCATATCGCTCACATATGAGGACGACCGTCTGGTGCGTGCCGTGACGCGTGGAGATGGTTCGCGTGGAGATGATGTGACGGAGAATGTACGCACAATCGGCTCCGTTCCGCTCACTCTGCAGCAGAGCAGCGGACTGAAGACCTTTGAGGTGCGTGGCGAGATTTTTATGACCTACCCCACCTTCGACCGACTCAATGCCGAGCGCGAGGCCGCGGGCGAGCAGCTCTTTGCCAACCCTCGCAACGCCGCCGCAGGAACACTCAAGCTGCAGCAGTCGCGTATCGTTGCCGAGCGCAATCTGCAGTTTACAGCCTATCAGGTGGAGGGTCGCGATCTGCCTTTCACGTCGCACTCAGAGTCGATGCAGGCACTGCGCCGCTACGGTTTTCCTGTTTCTACGGCAGCACGCATATGCGAGAGCGCCGAGGAGGTTGAGCAGTTTATCGAATATTGGGACGCCGAGCGCGCCAACATACCCGAGCCTATCGATGGCGTGGTAATCAAGGTTGACTCCTATGCGGTACGCCGCGCCCTGGGTCGCACATCGAAAGCCCCGAAGTGGGCCGTAGCCTATAAGTTCAAGGCCGAGCAGGCGCTCACACGTCTGAATGAGGTGACATATCAGGTTGGTCGCACGGGAGCCATTACGCCCGTAGCAAACCTCGACCCCGTACACCTTGCAGGCACAACGGTAAAACGTGCCACGCTGCACAATGCCGACCAGATCGAGGCTTTGGATCTGCGCATAGGCGATATGGTATATGTCGAAAAGGGTGGCGAGATCATCCCCAAGGTGACGGGTGTGGAGCTGAGCCAGCGCCCTGCCGACAGCCAGCCATTGCAATATATTACCCATTGTCCCGAGTGCGGCACCGAGCTGGTACGCTACGAGGGCGAGGCGAAGCACTACTGCCCCAACCAGAGCCACTGCCGTCCGCAGATTGTGGGACGCATCGAGCATTTCATCCGTCGCAAGGCGATGAACATAGAGACGCTGGGCACAGAAACCGTTGAGCTACTCTTTGACAATGGACTTATAAATAATATTGCCGACCTCTACGATCTTCGAGCCGATCAGCTGGCCGTACTGCCCCGCCTGGGCGAGAAGTCGGCAGCAAATATAATACAGAGCATACGTCTTTCGGCCGAGGTACCGTTCCACCGTGTGCTGTTTGCCCTGGGCATTCGCTTCGTGGGTGAGACCACGGCAAAATATCTGGCCGAGCACTTCCGTTCGCTGGATGCAATCATCGGCGCATCGCACGAAGAGCTACTCGAGGCCGAGGAGGTGGGCAGCAAGATTGCCGATGCAATTATAGAGTTCTTTGCGGACGAGGAGAATCGCACCATCATCGCACGACTGCGTGCAGCAGGCCTTAAGTTCGAGGCTGAGCAGAAGCAGAATCTCTCGGAGTCACTTGCGGGGCTGACATTTGTCATCTCGGGGTCGTTTGCCGACCATTCGCGCGATGAACTGAAGGCGCTGATCGAGGCTCACGGAGGCAAAAACCTTGCAGCCGTATCGTCCAACACATCATACCTGCTGGCGGGCGACAAGATTGGTCCTGCGAAGTTGCAAAAGGCGACCAAGCTGGGTGTAAAGATCATCTCCGAGCAGGAGTTCGTGGCTATGATTGGTGGCTCTCAGACGCTTCCCATTGTAGAGCCTGAGCCCACCCCCACACAAGCGAGCGCCCCCATTCAGGGAACACTATTTTAGAAAAGGTTAATGAAAATTTAGATACAATGAAGAAGCATAAACTCGGCGGCGTAGGTGCCGCAATGATTACCCCGTTCAAGAGTGATTTCTCGTGCGACTACGACACTCTGGGTCGCATGATTGACTATGTGATTGACGGCGGAACCGATTATATAGTAGCCCTCGGCACAACAGCCGAGACCCCCACCCTCTCGCACGAGGAGCGCAACGAGGTGTTTCGTTATATCCGCGAGCGTGTGGCTGGCCGCACTCCCATCGTGCTGGGCGCTGGAGGCAACGACACAGTGCGTCTGATTGAGCAGATTCAGGCTATGGATCTGGAAGGCGTGGATGCCCTTTTGAGCGTTACTCCTTATTATAATAAACCTTCGCAGGAGGGACTCTACCGCCACTTCAAAGCCGTGGCCGAGGCTTCACCCCGCCCCATCATCCTCTACAACGTGCCGGGTCGTACGGGTGTTAATATGTCGGCCGAGACTACGTGCCGTCTGGCAGCCGACGTGGAGAACATCATCGGCATCAAGGAGGCATCGGGCAAGATCGACCAGATCACGCAGATCATCAAGAACCGTCCGAAGGATTTTCTCGTTCTGTCGGGCGACGACGGCATGACCGTAGATGTGATGCGCAAGGGTGGCGATGGTGTGATCTCGGTAGCCGTGAATGCCTTCCCCAAGCGCTTCTCGCACGTTGTATATCTGGCAAGCCAGGGTCTGTTCGACCGTGCATATGAGGCATATGAGCCCCTGCACGAGGCCGTTTGCGCCCTATTCGAGCAGGGCAATCCCACTGGCGTGAAGGGTGCACTGGCCATCATGGGTCTGATTGAGAACAATCTGCGTCTGCCGCTGGTTCCTGCCACCGATCTGTTGATGAAGAAACTGGAAAAGTTGATCCGCGAATACGAATTGTGCTAATTCTTCGTTTTACAAATAAAAACTCAAGAATGAAACGATTTATTCTCTCCATGTTGTTGTTGCTCCCCCTGTTGGGATGGTCAAAGATTCCCGACGAGGAGGATATTGTACGCAAGATTATGGATGGCTCATCGCCCTTCTACTACACCAATCTAATGATGCGCTACAACAATCTGGAGCATATGTCGGAGGAGGAGTACCACTACCTCTACTACGGCTTCGCCTACCACGAGAACTACAAGCCCATGGCTACGAACAATGCCATTACAGACCTCTACGCCTCGATGATGACACTCAACACCGAGGAGCCCGACCGCGAGCAGATGCAGTACATCATATCGGTATGCACCGAAGCTATGTACTCCGACCCGTTCAATCCCACGGTGCTCAACATGATGGTCTTTGCCCATGGCGCACTGGGCGACAAGGTAAAGGAGGAGGCATACTACAACCACCTGCAGGGCGTGCTGAACACAATCATGACATCGGGCGATGGTCGCTCGGACAAGTATCCGATGCATATTATCATGTTCTCACACGCCGTGGATGTCGTGTCGTCGATGGGTGTCGAGCCCAAGCGTGCCGAGATCATCAGCCGCAACGTGGAGTACATCCCCCTGGCTGAGCCTCGCCGCGTGCCCGACGGCAAAATAAAGGGATTCTACTTCGATTACAGCCGCATCTATCGCAACAAGCCCGACGATGTGACCTTCAAGCGCGAGCGCACTTGGCAGTTCAACAACCTCGGAGTAAGAGAATATAAATAAGCTACATGATGAAACTTCTAACCCGTTACATACTTCTTCTCTTTACAGCTTGCTCTCTGCTTATCTCGTCGTGCGGCAAGCATAGCAATGACAAGGAGAAGGTTACGCCACAGACCATAATCGTCTATCTCTCGGGCACGAGCCTTAACTGGGCTTTTAATATCAACGTGCAGGATATCGAGACTGCTCTGCAGCAGAATATCAAGGGCGATAGTCGTGTGGTTGTCGTATGGCAGAACGGCGTTGCCAAGCGTGCCGAGGCCATCGAATTGTGCTACGACAACGGGCATATCACAAGGCAGCCGCTTGCCGAGTATGACCTGTCAAACACTATGAGCAAGGATGATTTGAGCTACATTTTCAACGATGTGATGCGTCTTGCTCCGGCATCAGCCTACGGTCTTGTCATCGGATCACACTCATGGGCATGGATACCCTTCGACGATTATGATCAGATTCGCAGCAACGGCCTATCGAAGAGCGCCTATGCGCGCCTGCGCATAATGGAGGAGCTGCCACGCCACCTGCAGACCCGATTCATCGGCGATCCGAATGGTGCCAACCGTTTCGACATCACAACACTTGCAGAGGCTATTCAGGCTACGGGTAAACAGTTCGAGTATATCATCTTCGATGCCTGCTTTATGGCAAATGTGGAGGCGGCATACGAGCTGCGCAACAGCACGAAGTATATCATCGGTTCGGCTTGCGAGATTATGGGTAACGGATTCCCCTACGCCAAGACTCTGCCCCATCTGTTGAAAAATGGAGGTCGCTCGTACGATCTGTCCGAGGCAGCACGAAGCTATCACGAGCACTATAAGAACACACTCAAATACTCGGGAACGATTGCTCTTGTCAACTGCTCACAGCTCGACGCTCTAGCTATGACGATGAAGGAGGTAAACAAGAGCCTCAGCGAAGAGTACGACCGCAACTCATTGCAGACATATGAGGGTGGCACCAACCATATCTTCTTCGATCTGGGCGACTATGTCGATAAGGTCTGCACGAGCAACGAGGCCAAAAGCAAGTTCAAGGCTCAACTCGAGAAGTGCGTACCTACGAAGTTTACACTCGACACATTTTGGTCGACATACATCCACAGCGACCACTACCCCATAACCTCGTTCAGCGGCATGAGCACTTCGGCGCCGTCCATACTGTTCCGCGACTCATACTCTCAGACGGCGTGGTATAAGGCTACGCATTAGAACAAAAAAAGAGGCTCCCAATCGGGAGTCTCTTTTTTTATCATATTTACTAAAAGTATTTTCAGGTGGAGAGTTCAAGGCCTATGGAACAATGGAATTTCAGATGGCGAGGCAATTTTTAGGCTTACGAAAATTGCCCAACCGCAGCATACTGGACGTCTGTGAGGTTTGTGAAATTTAGTATAACGACAAAATTGTCCGCCAGATAAATTCCACTACTCGTAGCGGCCGCTCTTCAAACGCTCAACCTCCTCGCGAGTGAGGAAACGCCACTGACCGCGCTTGAGATTCTTCTTAGTGATACCGGCGTAATATACACGATCGAGCTTCTGCACCGTGTAACCCAGGTGCTCGAAGATACGACGCACGATACGGTTGCGACCCGAGTGAATCTCCAGACCTACCTCCTTCTTGCTCTCGCCTACGTATGCCACCTCATCAACAAAGATCTCGCCATCCTCGAGCGTAAGACCCTCGGTCATCTGCTCCATATCGGCACGCGTAAGGGGCTTATCGAGTGTCACCTGATAGATCTTCTTCTTCTCGAGCGAGGGGTGTGTAAGCTGACGTGTAACGTCACCATCGTTGGTAAAGAGCAACAATCCGAGTGAGTTCTTATCCAGACGACCCACGGGGTAGATACGCTCCGAGCAAGCACCCTTAACCAGCTCCATCACGGTCTTGTCGGCATGAGGATCCTCGAGCGAAGTTACATAGCCCTTGGGCTTATTCAGTACCAGATACACCTTCTT
>JAGBYV010000237.1 GCA_017628595.1 Alistipes sp. | reverse complement strand
TGAGCGGTGTGTCGCAGATACCCTCTATCCTGCTGGATAATACCGACCGCAACCGCACCTCGCCCTTCGCCTTTACGGGTAACCGCTTTGAGTTCCGTGCTGTGGGTTCGTCGGATAACTGCGCCGAGGCGATGATAACCCTCTGCACGGCGGCGGCCGAGCAATTGACCGAGTTTAAGCGTGAGGTAGATGCCAAGATAGAGAAGGGCGTGAAGAAGGAGCGCGCTATATATGAGACTCTGAAGCGACTCATCAAACAGTGTAAGGTGATTCATTTCGATGGCAATGGATACTCTGCAGAGTGGCGCGAGGAGGCGGCACGCCGTGGTCTGGATTGCGAGACATCTGCTCCGCTGTTGTTTGATCGCTACCTTGATGCTGCCAGCATAAAGATGTTCAGCGATATGGGTGTATATAATCGCGTGGAGGTTGAGGCTCGAACTGAGGTGAAGTGGGAGACATATACCAAGAAGATACAGATTGAGGCTCGAGTATTGGGAGATATTACGATGAACCATATAATTCCCGTGGCGTCGAAGTATGAGGCTGTGTTGCTCGATAAGGCATTCAAGATGAAACAACTGGGACTGAACTATGACTCCGATATGGAGCTTATCCGCGAGATTCAGCACCATACGTCCACAATCCAGCGCCTTGTGGGTGAGATGATCGAGGCTCGTAAGGTGGCCAACCGTATTGAGGATCAGCGCGCAAAGGCTATTGAGTATCACGATAAGGTGGCGGTGTTCCTCGGACAGATCCGCGATCATATTGATCGTATGGAGGAGGTTATCGACGATCAGTTGTGGCCTCTGCCCAAGTATCGAGAGTTATTGTTCATCCGATAAATAAAAAAGATAGATTTCCAGCTGGAAATCTATCTTTTTTTTTAGGGGGTAAGCGATTAGAGAACGCTTTTGCGCATTACCTTAGTTCATAATTCTGGTATATACGTCGATTAGTTTTGTGGCACACTCCTTGTCCGAGTATCTCTCTTGTGCTAATGCGCACGCTGCTTGTCGTTTGCTCTCATAGAGTGATGGCGATGTGAGCATCTGTTCCAGTGCCTCGGCTAATCCTTCAGCTGACTCGTCGCTATACAGCAAACCGCCTTCTCCGACAATCTCGGGGAATGAGCCTCTATGTGGCTCAACTACAGGTCTTCCTGCTGCATAGGCTTCGCATATGTATAATCCTACGCCTTCATCAAATTGAAGCGGAACGCTCACTATCGATACCTCCTTGTAGAATCGGTGATGAGCCATGGGCGAGTACTCCTGCTCAATGATGACATCATCCATATATGGACTCAGTATATTACGCACGCCCGTCAAAAACTTGTTGTCGGAGCCTGTGTTGCCGCCGCCTATGCGCAACTTGAGGTTGGCAATGCATCCTCGTTGTTTGAGCATAACGAATGCTTTGGCGAGTGTGTCCAGGCCATCGAGATCGTTCATACGATAGAAGAATCCGATGGTGGGGTTTTGGGGCAGTGAGGCTTGATAATATTTCTTGATGTTTATACCTGGATATATCACCGAGGGATTGAGCGAAGGTATTTTCTTGGTTGCTATGCTCTTATAATAGTTGCTGGTTGTAATAAAGGCGTCAACATAAGATGTGTTTGCCTCGATAGCTTCCCAAGCCAGTTTTGACCACTCGCCTTGCAGGGAGTCTATCCACACCTCCTCGTCCTGCAGCGAGCATACCACAGGCAGGTTTAGTTGCTGCTTGATGGGGGCCGCTATGCCGATCAGGAGCGACGATGAAAGATGCACGATGTCGGGCTTGCCCTGCTGCTCAATCCAACCAATCAGCTTGCTGACATTGCTCTTGAAAGCTCCGCTTCGGCCCGTAATCATCGACATAGTTATACCCTCCATACCTTTGGCTGATGTTGTGCCCGACATCGATGCTGCCAGGCGCAGAAATAGTTTTGATGAGCAAAGGCGTGTTATCCACTTTGGCATGTTACCCTTTTTGAACAGGGTCTGTTCAATGTAGTATGATACAGCGGAAAAGATTATGGGCACACCATTTGTGGCGTGTTGTGTGGGTAGATATAACGGCAAAATGGTAACATTATGCCCAGCCTTGATTAGTGCCGA
>JAGBYV010000236.1 GCA_017628595.1 Alistipes sp. | reverse complement strand
TCATCGGCAAAGGCTATCTGTAGCCTTATTAAGACGATGGAGCGCAATATCGAGAGCCGAGTGTGCGACAAGCTACGTGAGGCATTGAAGGAGTACGCACCCGTAGAGGAGGCGTAATCGCCACTTAAGGAAAAATAATAATGATGTGAAGGCCAATGTCTTTGCATCATTATTTTTTTTGACACTATCAGCTCTGTGTCACTTGCAAAATTATTATTTTATCCATATATTTGCCTAAAATGTTAAACCATAAAAACGATACATAATGAAACATCTTTTTTTACTTTTTGCAACTGTTGTAGCTTTTGCTTCATGTGCTCCCAAGGCGCAGGATGCGGCTGCGGAGGCTCCCGAGCAGAGTGCTCCCGTAAAGGTTAACCATGCCGAATATACCACCACTAACGTTGAGGGTCAGCAGCGTGTATATGATTATCTGAAGGCCAATGGCCCGTTCTTCATTACCACCGTTGATGGCGATCAGCCTCGTGTGCGTCCTTTCGGCGCCTTGCATATCTTCGAGGGTAAGATGTATATCATCACAGGTCACGTTAAGCGTATTGCAAAGCAACTGGCTGCTAATCCTAAGGTTGAGGTGTGCGCTGTAAATGGAACCGAGTGGGTGCGTGTGGCAGCTACATTGGTTGAGGATGAGCGCGTGGAGGCTAAGAAGTCGATGCTCGATGCTAATCCCAACCTGCGCAGCTCATACAACGAGAATGATGACAATATCGCTGTTTATTACTTTACCGATGCTACGGCAACCTTCTCATCGTTTGCCGGTGATGGTGATGTCGTGAAGTTCTAAGCTGACATAACTAATAAAAATAGGCTGCCACATGGCAGCCTATTTTTTTATCCCTCAATTATTGGTTCCCAGAATCCTATGTTGCGTTTCTTGTACCATCCGTGACATCCGAATGGGAGTTTGCCACCCGACAGGTCGTAGCACATCTGTGGGCGTACATCGAACGAAAAACCCAATGCCTCATCGAAGGTCGGGTAGTTGAAATCCTTGGGCATGATGCTCCAGAACCAATCCTCGTTGTAGAGTATTCCTCGCTTCTTCTTGAATCTCTCTATGATGTCGGCTTGTTTGTCGCATACGTTGATAAATGCCTCGATACGTCTTAGTGACAGACCGCCATTGCCGACCTTATTGAATCCCTGCTGACGCATGATACGCTTGTTGCTAAGGAAGAATCGGCGGCGGAACTTTAGCCAGTGGCGAATAAGGGGCTTGCTGTAAACCTCTCGCTTGGGCCACGGCGCTGCTACGTAATCGTAGCCTGCATCGCACCACTGCTCAAGCTCGTCGCGGAAGATCCATACGTCGGTCTGGCAGATAAGTATGTATTCGTAGTCATGGAAGATCTCGTAGAACTTGCGTGAGAGCATCATTTGATTGTAGCCGGCTATTCCCTTGCTGCCCAGCCAGTCGGGGCTGACGCGTGTGATCTCTATGTTGGGATATTCTCCCTGGAACCATCCAACGTTCAGGCTCTCAGGCACAAGAAGGGTTATAGGGTGATTCGCCAAGACCTTCATTGTCTGACGAAATGATTTCTCAGCTCTACCACTTAATGTCTCTGTATATACGGGTATAACGACCTTTACTTTTCCTTTTGAGTTGTTCATTATAAGTTGTTTTTCGGCAGTTTTTTATATCTTGTCAAAGCCCTTTGTGAACTTGATCCAGTAGTATTTCAGCGGATTGGTGTATTTAAGCTGCTTCCATGGGCGACTGGCGTGTGGTCGATGGATTACGGGCAGGTTAGCAAAGAGATAGTTCTTAAAACCTATTGTGCGAGCCTGTTGCGATATGGTCACGTCGAACCAGTGCTTCTCGGGGTTGAGTGTGTGGAAGTCGTAGGCCTTCAACAGGTTGTTTGTTAGTAGCGAGCAGCAGAAACTGCAATGTTTCTTCACCTCGTAGCACTCTCCCTCATGTCCGCGGGCATACTCGTATGGATAGTTAATCTCCCCCTTGTCATCTACCGTCACGGCAGCGGCTATGCCGCAATCGGGACGCTCAGTGGCACCATCGGCGAGGGCTTGCAGGGTGTCGGGGCGTACCACAACATCGGACTCAACTATGAGCAGGTCGGCTCCCGCCTCGATGGCTCGCTGCTGGCTCATCTGTAGCACCAGAAGATAGTTAGGTGAGGGGTGAGTCGTGATATCCGACAGGTTTACTAACGAGATATGCTCTGAGTGCGAAGCCACAAACTGCTCGAGCGTGGCGGTGTTCTCAGTCGTTGAGAAATCGTTATAGATGGTATAGTGGAAAGGTGAGCGGATGTCTGATGATAGAATAGCCTCAATGGTCTCTATTGTAGAGGTGATAGAGTCTTTTACGGGAGTGATTATATGCAGGGGTTTCATTACTTGATTTTATTCGGTAAACGGTGTTGCTTATTTAGGCAAAATAAGTTATCTTTGCGTTTATAGTCAACACAAAGATAATGAAATTTTTAAAACAGACAACATATATTCTTGTTCTCATTCTTTCCCTCTCGGCGCTTGAAACCGTGGCGCAGACACGCCAGACACGCGAGGAGTATATCGACAAGTACAAACATATTGCCATTGAGCATATGGAGCGCTACGGTATACCGGCCAGCATCACCCTGGCGCAGGGTATTCTGGAGTCGGATAGCGGTAACAGCAATCTGGCACGCCGATCGAACAATCACTTCGGCATCAAGTGCAAGTCGAATTGGAAGGGCGACCGCGTCTATCATACTGACGATGCTCCCGACGAGTGTTTCCGTAAGTACGACTCGGTAGAGGAGTCATACGAGGACCATGCCGAGTTTCTGGATCAGTCACCACGTTACGATTCGCTTTTTGCCTATTCGTCGAGTGACTATCGCAGCTGGGCACGCGGCCTCAAGGCTGCTGGCTATGCCACAGCTCCGGATTATGCACAGCGCCTGACACGTATCATTGAGGAGAATCTGCTTTTCCTTTTCGATGAGGATAATGGTGCGGAACTATACGCCGCTCGCATGCGTGCCGAGCGTGGCCGTGTGGATGATGAGTTCGCGAGTCAGAGCAGCGTGGATATGCCGCAGACGGTGGAGGGTGGCATCGATCCTAACAGATACCGAGTGCCCGAGCGCACATACAACGGATACAGTGTATATGCCAACAATGGCGTGCATTATGTTGTGGCACGTGACGGAGACTCATTTGCACGCATAGCAAGTACCTTTGCTGTCACGGAACGCACTTTGCGTAAGTGGAATGAGATTAACCCCAAGAGTAAGGCCGACCCTGTGGCGGGTGAGTGGATCTATATCGAGCAGAAGCAGTCGAAGTGGCAGGGCGAGGGTCTAAGCCACCGTGTTGCCACGGGCGAGACACTTACATCTATTGCTCAGGAGTATGGTATTCGCGAGAAACGCCTGCGCACGATGAATCGCCTTAAGAGCGGCGCCGCACTCGTTGAGGGACAGATGCTTAAATTGAATTAATACTCTATACTATGGATAAATCACCATTGCGCGAGAAGATTCTTGCGACGATAATTAACAAATCAACTCTCAAGCAGCACATCTTCGACAATACGTTTGCTACCTTCAACGAGCTTAAGGATGTGTTGTTCGAGATTGCATCAGAGTTGGACGATGAACTGGATGGCAAGCTGGACAAGCGTGTGCGTATCGAGTATCGTGACCGTGGTAAGTTTGAGGCGCAGTTGCAGGTAGCCAGCGACCTTCTGATCTTCCGTATGCATACCGATATCTTCGAGTTTGACTCGAACCATATCGTCTGGCAGAACGGCTATGTGCAGCAGGAGCGCGATAACGCCTATTGTGGTGTGATCGACATATATAATTTCCTCTCCGACTCGTTCAAGTTCAACCGTAATGCCGATGAGGGCTATCTCATTGGCCGTATCTTCATCAATCGCGAGAAGTGCTACTTCGTGGAGGGTAAGCGCCAGGCATTGGTGCGTGCGTCGAATTTCGGTCAGGAGAAGATCACACGCGAGGCTTTGGTCCTGATTATGGAGGCAGCTATCCATTACGCCATCAACTTCGATTTGCTGGTGCCCTCGTACGAGGATAACAACCGTGTTACGGTAGATCAGTTCAACTCGAAGATGGATAACTCGAAGTTTACTACGGGTAAGCGCCTCGGATATGAATTTAATATAGATGATATTTAGTAAAACAATGAATAAGACTATAACCCGACTTTCTCTTGTGGTGGCACTCATGTGTACGAGTGTTGCTGCGTTTTCTCAGAAGACCTACCGCGAACTGGGAGAGATCTCGCGCCTGAATCGTAGCGTGAGCGGCCTGCGTTCGATGAACGATGGCGAGCATTATACGATTAGCCGCGGTGGTGCCGTTCTGCGTTTCAGTTACACTGACGAGAGCGTATGCGATACGCTCTATAAGGGTCGTTTCTCAAGTTATGCACTCTCACCAAAGGAGGACATGGTGGTAGTAGGCAATAACTTCCGTCCCGTATATCGTCGTTCGTTCTATGCCGATTATGACATCGTCACCGTGCCTGATGGCCGCATGGTACACTCGCTCAAGGATATCCGCGATCTGTCGCTCTCGCCCGACTCGAAGATGATAGCATATGCTAAGGATAACAACCTCTTCATCGCTGAGCTGGGTGGTGCGGAGCGTGCTGTAACTACCGATGGCGAGTGGAACAAGATTATCAATGCTACGGCCGACTGGGTCTATGAGGAGGAGTATGGCTTTACTAAGGCATACGCTTTCTCGCCCGACTCGAAGAAGATTGCCTACCTGCGCTTTGATGAGAGCGAGGTGCCAATGTTTGAGATGATGCGCTTTGATGGCGACCTTTACAATAAGCCCTATACGTTCAAGTACCCCAAGGCAGGTGACAAGAACTCGGTTGTTGAACTCTGGCTCTACGACATCGCTACGGGCCAGAAGAGAAAGATTGACGTAGGCGCTGAGAAGGATCAGTATGTGCCATTTATTGAGTGGACACCTGCGGGTGAGCTCTATTTCTTCCGCATCAACCGCAAGCAGAACCACTTTGAGGTGGTGCTGTGCCGTGAGTCAGGCGAGCAGAAGGTTATCTATGATGAGACCTCGCCTACATACGTTGAGCGTCCTGCGTTGAGTACTATTCACTTTATCGATGGCGATCAGTTCATCGTGCAGAATGAGACTGCTACAGGCTGGAACCACATCTATCTGCACTCAGTGGAGAAGGGCCTGGTGCGTGCTTTGACCTCGGGTGAGTGGCAGGTGACAAGCGTTGTGGAGGCTACCAAGGATAAGGTATACTACATGTCTACGGAGACCTCTCCGCTTCGTCGTAACCTCTACTCGATAGACTATAAGGGCAAGAAGAAGGAGCGTCTGACGGAGAAGGATGGTACTTACTCTATCTCGCCGAGCAAGGGTATGAAGTACTACATCTCTAATTTCATCTCTGCATCGGCAGCGCGCGAGGTTGAGTTGCGCGATGGCAAGGGTAAGCTGATCCGCACGTTGGTTGAAAATCCCGAGATGGAGGAGCGTCTGAAGACTCTGCCCAAGAAGGAGTTCTTTACCTTCACTACCGAGCGTGGCGATAAGCTCAACGCCTATATCATCAAACCGTTGGATTTCGATCCGCAGAAGAAGTATCCTGTTCTTTTGACTCAGTACTCAGGCCCCGGCTCACAGCAGGTGGCTGACAGTTTCTCTTTGGGTTGGGAGAATGTGATGGTTGCCAACGGCTACATCGTAGTGTGCTGCGACGGACGAGGCACGGGCTACATGGGTGAGCATTTCAAGAAGCAGACTTATGGTAATCTTGGCGAACTGGAGGTTGAGGATCAGATCTCATTTGCACGCTACATGGCTTCGCAGTCGTATGTTGATGCCGACCGCATCGGTATCTATGGCTGGTCGTATGGTGGCTTTATGGCTCTGGGCTGTGCGCTGAAGGGTGATGGCCTGTTTAAGATGTCGATTGCCGTTG
>JAGBYV010000017.1 GCA_017628595.1 Alistipes sp. | reverse complement strand
CGACATCGCCCGAGAGCTGCCACTTTCTTGCGGCATCGGCTATCTGCTCACGCGCCACCCTACCGAAACGCTGCTCCAACTGCTCCAGATCGATTCCCTCAGCACAGCGCAGTGCCGTCATAACATACTCATTGCGGTGATCCAGTTCGCTCAGGTGCTCCACCTCATAGCAACGCTCGCCGACATACTCAGCAACGGGCTGCACACACCAGCGACGCACCTCTCCATTGAAAGAGTGAGCCCCGCTGCCTATGCCGAGATACTCCGCACCATGCCAGTATGAGGAGTTATGACGCGAGCGAAAACCCTTACGGGCATAGTTCGACACCTCGTAGTGTTCATATCCCGCCTCGGTCAAACGGCGATGCACAAGAGCATACTCGCGCTCGCTGCGCTCCTCATCAACCACCCGCATCTGGCCGCGCAACATACGACGATGGAAGGCAGTGCCCTCCTCGATAGTCAAATGGTATGCCGAAACATGCTGCACATCCAGCATCAGAGTCTGCTCAAGACTCCGCTCCAGCACACTCTCATCAAAGCCATCCACGCCGAAGATAAGATCGATGGTGATATTCTCTATGCCCGCATCCTGAAGTCTTTTTACCGCTTCGACGGCAGCTGCAGCTGTGTGGCGACGATTCATAAATCGCAGCTCCGCATCATCGAAAGATTGGACACCAAGGCTTATGCGATTAATCGAGGTGCCACGCAGCGCCTCGACATACTCTTTTGTGATATCATCGGGATTGCCCTCAAGGGTCAACTCCTCAACATTGGAGCAGTCCCACAACTGCGCAGCGTGATCGATGAGTTGCTGAATACGCGCAGGTGCTACAAGCGATGGCGTTCCACCACCGAAATATATGGTGCGGATGTGGCTATCGTGCAGGAAGTCACGCTGCTCCTCCATCTCGGCATGCATAGCCTCAATGGCCAGGGGCAGATGCCCAAGGTCAGCAACGCGAAAAAAATCGCAGTAGGCGCAGATGCGTCGGCAGAAGGGTATGTGAAAATATAATCCAGCCATCGAGTGCAGTTTGACATAAAAGGACAAATATACCTAAATTATTAGAAAAAAGCAATTTGATAGCGATTTTCAGGGGCATTTATTTTCGCCGTCATATCGCAGTGTTAAGAAAATGATAAATTTTAGGTTTTTTGACTCTACACTATTCCACAATTCAAATAGTTTACCTATTTTTGTACCGCTAAAAAACGGCTTTGAGCCGAGAAGTCAGAGGCGCGCATTGCGCCCACAGTTACGACGAACAGAAAATTAATAGTTTAACTTAATAATATTTGTAAAAAATTATGGCAAAAATTGATTTGACTAAGTACGGCATCACCGGTACTACTGAGGTTGTTTACAACCCCTCTTACGATGAGTTGTTCCGCGAGGAGACTAAGTCTTGCTTGACTGGCTTCGATAAGGGCGTTTTGACCGAGATGGATGCTGTTAACGTAATGACTGGTGTTTACACTGGCCGTTCACCTAAGGATAAGTTCTTCGTAATGGACGAGACTTCAAAGGACACTATCTGGTGGACTTCTGAGGAGTACAAGAACGACAACAAGCCTGTAACTGAGGCTGCTTGGGCTGAGTTGAAGGAGTTGGCTTCTAAGGAGCTCTCTAACAAGAAGCTTTACGTTGTTGATACTTTCTGCGGTGCTAACGAGAACTCACGCCTCAAGATCCGTTTCATCATGGAGGTTGCATGGCAGGCACACTTCGTTAAGAATATGTTCATCCGTCCCACCGAGGAGGAGTTGGCTAACTATGGCGAGCCCGACTTCGTAGTACTCAACGCTTCGAAGGCAAAAGTTGAGAACTACAAAGAGCTTGTCCTCAACAGCGAGACCGCCGTTGTATTCAACCTCACTGAGAAGATGCAGGTTATCATCAACACTTGGTATGGTGGTGAGATGAAGAAGGGTATGTTCTCTTATATGAACTACTTGCTTCCTTTGAAGGGTATGGCTTCAATGCACTGCTCTGCTAACACTAACGAGAAGGGTGAGACAGCTATCTTCTTCGGTTTGTCAGGTACTGGTAAGACTACCCTTTCAACAGATCCTAAGCGTCAGTTGATCGGTGACGACGAGCACGGTTGGGACGACGAGGGCGTATTCAACTTCGAGGGTGGTTGCTATGCAAAGGTTATCAACCTTTCAAAGGAGAACGAGCCCGACATCTGGAACGCTATCCGTCGCAACGCTTTGTTGGAGAATGTAACTGTTGACGAGAACGGTAAGATCGACTTCTCTGATAAGTCAGTAACTGAGAACACTCGTGTTTCTTATCCTATCTACCACATCGACAACATCGTTAAGGGCGTATCTAAGGCTCCCGCTGCAAAGAAGGTTATCTTCTTGTCAGCTGATGCATTCGGTGTATTGCCTCCCGTATCAATCTTGACTCCCGAGCAGACTAAGTACTACTTCCTCTCTGGTTTCACCGCTAAGTTGGCTGGTACAGAGCGTGGTATTACTGAGCCCACTCCTACCTTCTCTGCTTGCTTCGGCGCAGCATTCCTTTCATTGCACCCCACTAAGTACGGTGAGGAGTTGGTGAAGAAGATGGAGGCATCTGGCGCAACCGCTTACCTCGTAAACACTGGTTGGAACGGTACTGGCAAGCGTATCTCTATCAAGGATACACGCGGTATCATCGACGCTATCCTCGATGGCTCAATCGACAAGGCTGAGACTAAGCAGATTCCTATCTTCGACTTCAAGGTTCCCACAGCTCTTCCCGGTGTAGATCCCGCTATCTTGGATCCCCGCGACACTTACGCTTGCGCTTCAGAGTGGCAGGTTAAGGCTGAGGACTTGGCAGGTCGTTTCATCAAGAACTTCGCTAAGTTCACTGGCAACGAGGAGGGTAAGTCACTCGTAGCAGCTGGTCCCCAGTTGTAATCATTAGATTGCGATATATCGAAATAGCCATCCTTCGGGGTGGCTATTTTTTTTGTATTCGTTAATCAGCGGGCATAGGTTAAAAAAAATAGTTACACACAAGTAGATTTTACCGAAAAAGTTTTGCTGTTAGAAAAATAACATTAATTTTGCATTACAGAGAGAAACACCAAAACTATACGCCTTATGAAACTTACATCTTACCTACCAGCATTCCTGCTGGCGCTGCTACTTGCAGCCTCATGTGAAAAGGATGATCCGCCCGCATTGCCAGAGACTCCTGCCCCAGCACCCGAAGAGCCAATATACCTGCCGGAGGAGGGAGACATATATATTGAGGCTGGCGAAGACGGATCATTGCCCGGCCTTGTTATTGGTTCGAAATATTCTGTGGATTACGGCAACAACAATCAGAAATCAACTACAGCGAATCTGAAGAAGCACGTCTTTGACCGTAATTTCAGCACCTTCTTTGCTTCATACGACCGCTCAAACACATGGGTAGGACTGGACCTTGGCGAGAAACACATCATCACAAAAATTGGTTACGCCCCACGCAACACCCAGCCCGGACGCGTTCAGCTTGCCATCATTGAAGGCGCCAACGAGAGCGATTTCAGTGATGCCGTACCCATATATCTAATTCCCGAAGCGGGCGTAGAGCAACAAATGACATACGCCGATATAAACTGCTCGCGCGGATTCCGCTACGTGCGTTACGTATCGCCACACGATGTGCGTTGCAACCTTGCCGAGCTTGCATTTTACGGAACAAAAGGCGAGGGCGACGACTCACAACTCTATCAGATTACGAACCTGCCGACGGTAGTTATCAACACCGAAAATGCAGCAGAGATCGTATCAAAGGAGGAGGAGATATCGAGCAAAGTATATGTCATAAGCGATGAAGGTACCAAGTTCCACTATGCCGAGGAGACTGGTGTACGCGGTCGTGGTAATGCCAGCTGGGGCTTCGAGAAAAAACCATATCGCCTGAAGTTCGACAAAAAGGTTCGACTGCTTGATGCTCCCGCTAAAGCCAAGAAGTGGACTCTGATCAGCAACCATAGCGACAAGACATTGATGCGCAACATCCTTGCCTTTGAGATAAGCCGACGAGTAGGAGCCAAGTACACACCCTATTGCCAGCCCGTTGATGTTATCATCAATGGCGAGTACAAGGGTTGCTACCAATTATGCGACCAGATTGAGGTGGATGATAACCGAGTGAACATCACAGAGATGGAGCCCGAGGATACAAGCGGCGAAGCTCTCACTGGAGGATATCTGATTGAGATTGATGCATATGCT
>JAGBYV010000235.1 GCA_017628595.1 Alistipes sp. | reverse complement strand
GGCTGATCTTGTTATACAGGGTAGAGAGGTCGTTGCCCACCTCCTTATACATGAGCGGCCAGGTCACCTTGTCGGCAGCAATCTCCATCTCGGCCAATCCCTTCACCGTCACTACACGATCCTTGGCTACGAAATCATTGATGCCATCTTCTATTTCTGCTCCCAATGCCACTAAGCCTATAGCCAGTATGATGGCCTCTGTTTTCCAGTTGCTCATAATGCTCATTTATATAAAGAATTTGAAATTCGCGCTTATTAGTCTATCTCAACTTGTTGGCAAGAAAATGCCTTCTTACAAAGAAATTGTATATCACAACTCCCGCAACATTCACGCCCCACGCAGTCCAGAAGGCTGCCGAGTAGCCCATGTGCTCGGACACAATACCTCCGACTAAGATGCCCAAACCTACGCCAATGTCCCACGAAACGAGTAGCGTAGAGTTTGCCGTGCCGCGCTGCGAGTTCTCCGCCAAGTTGATAAACATAGTCTGGAAGGCGGGGAACATATGTCCGTTGCCAAGGCCTATGATCAGCGCCGCGCCGTAGTATCCCCACAGGTTATGCACCGCCGCAAAGAGCAGATAGCCGAACATCGAGATGGCCGTGCCGACGGTGGCGTTCTGCGTCACCTTGCCCTGGCGCAGCGTGCGGCTACCCACCAGTCGCGAGAGAATCAGACCTATAGCCAGCAGCATAAAGAACAATCCCGTGCCACCCGTTATGCCCAGCTCCTCCTTGCCGTAGATGGCGATGTAGGTTGCCAGCACGCCATAGGAGAACGAGTAGCATATCATCGCTATGCCCTCGCGCCACCCCTTGATGAGTATGAAGCGGTCGAGTGACAGGGGTCGTTGGTCGCGCTTGATGTCGCGCTCGCGCATCTTCACCTGCGAGGTGCTCCACAGTCCGAGCATAGCGGTGAAGAGCGCCACCCAGAAGAGCATGTCGTAACTCTGGAAGCGGTCGAACAGAAGTAGTGCTACGGTGGGGCTGATGGCCGTTGCGATGTTGTTGCTCAGGCCGTAGTAGCCAATGCCCTCGGCACGGCGCGAGGAGGGTAGTACGTCGATGGCTACGGTGCTGTTGGCTACTGTTGTGGCACCAAACGGAGCGCCGTGAATGGTGCGCACAATGGCAAAGAGCAGCAGCGATCCCGCTACCAGATAGCCGGCAAAGCAGAGTGCGAACAAAAAGTAGGATGCCATAAGCACTATGCGGCGCGGAAAACTATCGACTAAAAAACCACTCAGCGAGCGAATCATCAGCGCCGTGAGAGTGTAGCCCGAGAGCACGATGCCTATGGTCTGCTTGTCGGCGCCGAACACCTCGCTCAGGTAGGAAGGCAGAAGCGGCGTGAGCAGCATAAACGAGAAGAAGATCATGAAGTTGGCCACCCACGTGCGCAGGTAGTTGGCGTTCCATAATCGCTCCTGAGGTATGTTGTCGTGCTGTTTCATCTTGTGGTTTTATAGTGCAAATATAAGAATTTATGCGTAGCGTTGTTCTCGCAATCTTTTATATGGTGTGAATTTCCTGTAATCAAACAAAAAAAGAGAGGCTTGCGCCTCTCCGTTATCCTATCTCGTCGATTTTCTTTTCGTCGTAATCCTTCACTATCTCGCCGAGCTTCAGGCGTGCCTGCGCCTTGATTTCGGGCGTGAGGTTTTTCGTAAGGGTGTGTATGGCCCACATCAGCGCCGCCATATCGTCAGTATAGCCCACCATAGGTATCAGGTCGAGCACCATGTCGGTAGGCAGGATGAAGTAGCCCAGCGCACCATAGATCTTGCTCTTGTCGGCCATCGTCACCGCGTCGTTGCGCAGGACGTAGTAGAGCAGCAGGGCAGCATAGATAATCTTCGCGTTGGCCCAATGCACGGCACGCGAGAGTTTGCTCAGAAGTCCTTTCTCGGAGTAGTTGACGCCGTAGCGCTCGATGTTTTTGGGTGGTTTCATTGTGGTTTGTTCTCTTTACTGCAATAGGATAACGTGCCGAGGTGGTAAATTATTGTTTTTGCGCACCCCACACCCCGAAAAAAGAGGCCGCCACGCCATATCCTCAATAAAAATTCGTATATTTGCGCTATGGTAGTACGCTACCTGCAAAGATACGAATAATTCAAAAAAAATATAGCAATGAACGCAATCGTAAAGACAGATTTCAATTTCAAGGGTCAGCAGAGCCACTATGTTGGTAAGG
>JAGBYV010000234.1 GCA_017628595.1 Alistipes sp. | reverse complement strand
TTGTAGACGAGTACGTCGCATACTTCAACCTCATAGGCGAAATGGCAGCAGAGCGCAAGATGCAATTCTGCTTCCACCCGCGCAAAGCGGAGTTACAGAGAGGAGAGGATTCGCTCTCGATATTTGACCGTATCGTCGCTGGATGTGATCCGCAGAAGGTAGCATTCCAGATCGACACCTACGAGGCAACAGAGGCTGGAATCGACATCGTGGAGTTGCTCAAAACACTGGGTCGGCGTGTTGCACTGCTGCACATACACGACTACGGCATTGCCTGCGAAAGCGGCAAGATAGATTTCGAAAGTATCATAGCCGAGGGTGTGCGCACAGGCGTAAAAGATATAATGCTCGAGGTAAGCAGCTACTCCATGCCACCGAAGAATTGCGTGGAGCGCAGCTTGCAAAACGTGCAGAACCTGCCGAGCGTGAGATTTTGATTGCCAGCACAACAAAGAGCAAGGGCGACCAACCATGCCGGCGGCACAGCACATAGAGAGAAATAAAGCAAAAAGCTTAAAATAAAACCTTTATTAACCTTAAAAACTTATAACATGTCAAAGAAGATCTCAAGAGCTGACTTTTTGAAGACCTCAGGTGCAGGTCTGGCAGCAATGACCGTTGTTCCCAACAACGTAATGGGAGCAGCCTTTGGACACAAGGCTCCATCTGACAAGTTGAATATCGCAGGTGTCGGCGTCGGCGGACGTGGTGCAAGCGTACTGAGCGACTTGGCAGAGGAGAACATCATCGCATTGTGCGATACTGACTGGAACTATGCAAAAGGTCAGTTTGAGAAGTATAACAAGGCGCAGCGTTTCTGGGACTGGCGTGAGATGTACGACAAGATCGGCAATCAGATTGATGCCGTGATGTGTGCTACTCCCGACCACACCCACGCAATCGTAACAGCTGCTGCAATGGAGATGGGCAAGCACGTTTACACTGAGAAGCCTCTTGCTCACTCTGTATATGAGTCACGTCTGCTCACCAAGCTCGCAGCGAAGACTGGTGTTGCTACCCAGATGGGTAACCAGGGTTCTTCACTCGAGGGTGTTGAGACAGTATGTAACTGGATTTGGAATGGTGAGATTGGTGAGGTTACACGCGTTGACGCCTTCACCGACCGTCCTATCTGGCCTCAGGGCTTGATGGTTCCCACCACAACTGATCCTATTCCCGAGACTTTGAACTGGGATCTCTTCCTGGGTCCGGCTAAGTATCGTCCTTACAACCAGATTTACCAGCCCTGGAACTGGCGTGGCTGGTGGGACTTCGGTACAGGTGCATTGGGTGATATGGCTTGCCACATCCTCCACCCCGTATTCAAGGCCTTGAACTTGGGCTACCCCACAAAGGTTGAGGGTTCATCTACAGCTCTGCTTACCGACTGCGCTCCTCAGGCTCAGATGGTTAAGTTGGTTTACCCCGAGCGCGGCAGCATCCACAACGTGAAGTTGCCCGAGGTAACTATCACATGGTATGATGGTGGTCTTACTCCTCCTCGTCCCGAGGGTATGGAGCCCGGCAAGGACCTCAATGATGGTGGTGGCGCAGCTATCTTCTACGGTACGAAGGATACTCTCGTATGCGGTTGCTACGGTCGTAACCCCTACCTGCTCTCAGGTCGTAAGCCCTCTACTCCCAAGCGTGCGCGCCACGTCGAGCTCTCACACGGTAAGGATTGGGTTCGCGCTTGTAAGGAGAACAAGAACTCTCGCGTGAAGACTAACTCAGACTTCTCTGAGGCTGGTCCTTTCAACGAGATGGTTGTTATGGGTGTATTGGCAGTACGTCTGCAGGGTCTGCACAAGACTTTGGAGTGGGACGGTGCTAACATGCGCTTCACTAACATCAAGCCCGATGAGACTATCCGCATCATGAAGGAGGACGGCTTCGAGGTAAATGATGGTCACCCCACATTCAAGAAGACCTACACCGATCCTATCAACGCACAGGAGTTCGTAGCTGAGATGATCAAGCACAACTACCGCGAGGGTTGGAAGCTTACTGATATGCCTAAATAGGTTTAACTAACAAATAACAAATTACACAATGAAGAAAATTTTGATGATGGCCGCTATGGTATCAATGTTGGCTAGCTGCGGTGGCAACGGCGCAAAGAAGGCTGAGGCTCCCGCTGAGGACAATGCTAATACTGTTGTATTGTTCGATGGTAGCAGCACTGAGGGCTGGCGTGGCTATGGTATGGAGACTCTTCCTGCTCGCTGGACTATCGAGGACGGTTGCTTGAAGATCAACGGTTCAGGCGGTGGCGAGGCACACGTTGCTGACGGTGGCGATATTATCTTCGCTGCACAGAAGTTCAAGAACTTTGAGTTGGAGTTGGAGTGGAAGGTTGCTAAGGGTTCAAACTCTGGTATCTTCATCCTGGCTCAGGAGGTTAAGAAGGAGGATGGCACTTACGAGCCTATCTACATCTCTTCACCTGAGTGTCAGGTATTGGATAACGAGAATCACCCCGATGCACGTTTGGGTAAGGATGGCAACCGTATGTCATCTTCACTCTACGACATGATTCCCGCTAAGCCCCAGAACTCAAAGCCTCACGGCGAGTGGAACAAGATTAAGATCCTTTGCTACAAGGGTACTGTTGTTCACTATCAGAACGACGAGCCCGTTGTAGAGTACCACTTGTGGACTCCCCAGTGGACTGAGATGTTGCAGGCATCTAAGTTCTCACAGGAGAAGTGGCCCGTTGCTTTCGAGTTGTTGAACAACTGCGGTGGCGAGAACCACGAGGGTTACATTGGTTTGCAGGATCACGGCGACGATGTTTGGTTCCGCAACATTAAGGTTACTATTCTCGACTAAGAGTATTGACCATTATAAATTAAGGGCTGCCCCACGGGGTGGCCCTTATATTTTTGCACAAGGCAAAAAAAGAAGGCTGCATGAACAAAAGTCAGCAGCCTTCTCTTTTTATTGCAAACGTTATACTACATCGCAAACGAGAGTGTAACACCCAAACGGATAGGCTTGCCACAGCTGAAGAAGTTGCGATTCATCGACTTGAAGTAGAAGGTATAGAAGTCGGTATTGGTAAGATTACGGCCCCACAATGAGAGTGAGAAGTCGCCCTTACGCAACTCCACCGAGGCATTGAGCTGCGAGTAGAAGTTCTGATGCAATGTATTTGACTCATTCCAGTAGATCTTGCCAGCACCCTGCCATGATGCAGAGAGCACAACCTCGTCAAGCACGCGGCCACCAATCCACCAGTCGTATGTTGCACCGAGCGAGATGGTATGCTGCGGCGCATAGGGCAGATAGTTGCCCGAATAGTCGTTCACGCCATCGTTGAACTCCTCGAACTGTGCATGTGTATAGCCATAATTTGCTGTCAGGCGCAGATGGCTCATTGACATTAGGCTAAGTGCATCCCACGTAGCTGCAATCTCAACACCACGACTGCGCGACTTACCGGCATTGGACATCATACGGCCCGTAGTAAGGCCATCGGGGAAGACGGTCAGCTGCTGATCGCGGCACTCAACCCAGAAGGCT
Organism: Alistipes sp.; assembly: GCA_017628595.1. GTDB lineage: Bacteria > Bacteroidota > Bacteroidia > Bacteroidales > Rikenellaceae > Alistipes. Next base: position 604 of record JAGBYV010000234.1, on the reverse strand, counting down.
GCAACATCGAGCGCAAGGCGTGCATCATCGAACGAGAAGTGACCTCCAACCTCATAGTTCCAGCTATACTCGGGATCGTATGTTGTTGCCGATGCACTATCCGTTGCCGAAGAGCTATCGCCGCCCGAAGGACGACCACCTGCAGCACCGCCAGGCATACCTCCCGGCATACCACCACCGCCGCCCATCATGCCCTGCATCTGCGACATAGCATCGGCCATCATTGCGGTCTTGGTTCTATTCTGCAGTATATCCGAGAAGATCTGTGTATTGAAGCCTCCAGCCTTATAACCACGTGTTACGGTGGCATACAGATCACCTATACCAGTAGTATAGTTAACGGCAAATTTAGGCAGAAGCTCCAGATAATCGAGTTTCTCCTCGCCCGAGAATGGCACCTCGACCGTACGATTCAGCACGGGGATATGGGGGCTCATAGCCGTCATATCGAACTTATAGTTAAGGGCAGACATATTGTCATATGTCATCTTCGTATTTTCATAGTCCAGACGCAATCCCGCAGTAAAGCGCCAGCGCTCGCCGGCACGCAGCGATGACTCGTGATAAAGCGCAAGACCATAGGTCGGAATATCGAAATTACTGT
>JAGBYV010000233.1 GCA_017628595.1 Alistipes sp. | reverse complement strand
CAGCCTTTGCGTAGCGCACGAGCATGGCTGCAGGATATACGGCAAGTGATGTGCCAACGACAATCATCAAATCGGCCTCGGAAGCAATCTTTGTTGCAGTGTCGAACATAGGCACAGATTCACCGAAGAATACAATGTGGGGACGCAACAGCGCTCCATCCTCGGCGCGGGCATCAAGAGTCTGCTCCCATCCAGATATAGGTACTATAAGGTCTGTGTTGCGCTCGCTTCGCAACTTCATCAACTCTCCGTGCAGATGTGTTACATGTGTAGAGCCTGCTCTCTCGTGCAGATCATCCACGTTTTGCGTTACAACCTGCACATCGAAATGCTTCTCCAACTCGGCTATGGCGTAGTGTGCGGGATTGGGCTCGGTTGAGAGCAACTCCTTGCGACGTTTGTTGTAAAACTCAACAACGAGTGCTCGGTTGCGAGCCAGAGCTTCGGGAGTGCATACATCCTCAATACGGTAATTTGCCCACAAGCCGTCAGCATCGCGGAAGGTCGAAAGACCACTGTCGGCACTCACGCCGGCGCCAGTAAAGACTACAATCTTTGTCATATGCTAATATTCAGTTTTACGTCTGCGACGAGCTCTGAGCTCACGCTGCAGGCGAAGATCCCTATACCATAACAATTGGCGATGCAAACGCCACAATCCATAGATGCCGTAACCAAACGAGATTAAGAGCATAATACCCAAAATCCATGCATCATTGCCCATGGGCAGTTGCTTTATGGCAAATCGATATATGCCGAAGCCCAAAAATGTGGCAGCCATCAACAGCAGTAGTATGGAGAGAGTTCGCCAGCGGCGGGATGGTAGCTGCTTGTCAACCAATCCGACGCAGAAAGCGATTAACGTTGAAAAAACAATTGTCAACCAATCGGGCACATTGTAGCCAAGGCACTTTACGACAACCAAGACAGCGAGCAGCGCAACTACGTAGAAAATAATGCTCGAACTGCGTGTTGTGCGACGAAATGAAAATCGGCTCACCTCGCCTACGCTGACCTTATTACCAATTCTAATTAATCGAAATCCCATAGTTGAGAGGTTTTAATCTATTTCTTGCGAACATTATGCAGCTGATCCTTGCGCTCGAAACTGTAGCGGCGCCAGCGCACCATGCTGATTCCACCCAAAAGTAGTAAAGTTGCGCCCACGGCAAGCAGGGTAGTCATCAGCCAAGGCTCAATGTCGCTTGCCAGGAATTGTGAGCAAAATACCGCTAATACACCCAGCGCGCTGAGAAGGAATGCCAGGATGCGCCACATCTTGCGGGCCTCCATCGAAAAGATCTTATGCATGACGGCTACTATAAGTATGGCAACGCATACGCCGTTGAAGATAAGCATACCCTTCGAATCGTACCACTCAAATATTGCCGCCACGGCATTGCCTGCGCCGAGTAGCAACAAAATCACGCTGGTGATAATCTTTCTCATTCTATATTCTGCCATAATTATATACGATTTCTTAAAGTTACTAATAATTTACGAAAAACCGCCCTGCGAACAAGAATTTATTCTGCTGGGCGGCTTATAATCTACTCATCTCCGCGCCAAGACCTAAACTTGTATCGCGCAAAGTACCATATAAGACCCGCTGCTGAAAAGGCTCCCAATAAGAGTGTGCGGTCCCCTTCTTCGATTGTGGCCTTCTCGCCTTTGGCTAAATGCACCAGCACAACCAGTAGTGCTGCAGCCGCCGCGCCGAAAGCCAGGGATGCTCCCCAGCGTCGCCACTTTCGCCAGAACAATCGCTCGCTCTGTCGCCAATAACCAATGCACATACACACGGTTAACACAACGCTTAGAGGTAACATCACCCACATCAATGTGCGATCCAGAATCAGCACAACCTCGCTATGCGCCCACAACGCATCGGACATGCGCTGGATATAGGTTATCACTATCGATACTAATAGTAGGCACGCCCACACTATCTGAAACCACGTTTTCTGAAACTCTCCCATAGT
>JAGBYV010000232.1 GCA_017628595.1 Alistipes sp. | reverse complement strand
GGTTACGACCTGGATATTTTGGCCAACGACGTGCGCGATAAACTGGATATGCTCTCAACGCTGCCCGATGGCGTGAGTCAGCCTATCATCTTCAAGTTCTCTTCTGATATGATCCCCGTGTTGATGCTCGGTGTAACTGCAGAGGAGAGTATGTCGGGACTCTACAAGATTCTCGACGACCAGATCGCAACTCCGCTGGCTCGTGTTAGCGGTGTGGGTACAATCTCTATCTCGGGTATTCCCGAGCGTGAGATTCAGGTATATTGCGACCCTAACAAGCTGGAGGCTTACGGTCTTTCTATTGAGGCTATCTCTAACGCTATTGCAGCCGTAAACCGCAACACTCCCGCAGGTTCGTTCGACGTAGGTTCTAACGCCTATTCTTTGCGTGTGGACCACGAGTTTGAGGATCCCAGCGAGATGTATGACCTTGTGATCGGTTATCGCAACGGTGCCCCCATCCTTTTGCGTGAGGTGGCTACGATCAAGGATACCGTTCAGGAGCGTATTCAGGAGACCTATAACAATGGTGATCAGGGTGGTATGATCATCGTGCAGAAGAAGTCGGGTGCTAATGCCGTGGCTATTTCTCGCGAGGTTAAGGCATACATCGAAGAGTTGAAGGAGACCCTTCCCGCCGATGTGCAGCTCTTCACCATTATGGATACATCGGATAACATCGTATCTACCGTGCAGTCGTTGCGCGACACCATCATCACCACCTTCCTTTTGGTGATGCTCGTAGTGTTCCTCTTCCTGGGTCGCTGGCGTGCAACCTTCATCGTAATCTTTACGATTCCTATTTCGTTGCTTGCAGCCGTTATCTATATCCTGGCTACAGGTGAGACGCTCAATATCATCACCATGTCGTCGCTCTCAATTGCTATCGGTATGGTTGTGGATAATGCCATCGTAGTATTGGAGAACATCACCACTCATATCGACCGAGGTGCCAAGCCCAAGCAGGCTGCGATCTTTGCAACCAAGGAGGTGGGTATCTCAGTTATTGGTGGTACACTTACTACAATTGCCGTATTCCTGCCCCTTACCATGGTGACAGGTATGGCGGGTGTGCTCTTCAACTCAATGGGTTGGATGGTAACCATCACACTTACCGTATCAACAATCGCGGCGATTACCTTTACTCCCGTACTTTGCTCATTGATGATGAAGAAGAGCCCGAAGAAGGCTTGGTTCCAGTATCATATCGACAATGTGATGGAGCGCTTCAACCACTTCTATGGCGGCATCCTCGCGTGGTGCGTAACACACCGTAAGACTATCATCATTGGTTCGTTGGCGCTCTTCGCTGGCGTGTTGGGTGGTTTGTACCCCTTCATTAAGTCGGAGTTCTTCCCCGCGCAGGATAATGCATCACTCTCTGTATCTATTCAGCTTCCCGCAGGTACGCGTCAGGAGATTACACGCGATCTCTCGCTTGAGATTTCGGATCGTTTCCGCAAAGCATTCCCCGAGGAGTTGGAGATGGTGAGCGTTCGTGAGGGTCAGGCCGATACCGACAATATCTTCGGCGCAATGTCTGAGAATGGTACACACATTATCTCTATGAACCTGCGCTTTGTGGAGAAGACCGAGCGTGAGAAGGGTCTTACCGAGATTGCCGATGAGATGCGTGCTATTCTGGACGAGTACACCGAGATTCGTACCTTTAACGTAACAACTGGTGCCGGCTCGATGGGTGGTGCAAGCTCAGTGGATATTGAGCTCTACGGCTACGACTTCGATACTTCGGATGCCTTGGCTGAGCAGGTGGCTAACATCATGCGCAATATCGATGGCTTTACTGAGGTTACCGTTTCGCGTAACGAGTATACTCCCGAGTATCACGTTGATTTCGATCTGGAGAAGCTGGCTCGCAGCGGTCTGGATGTAACGACGGCTTCAATGTACTTGCGTAACCGTATCAACGGTTCTGTATCGTCATTCTATCGTGAGGATGGTGATGAGTACGATATTCGTGTGCGTTATGACAAGAAGTTCCGTGAGTCAATCGAGGATATTGAGAATATCACCATCTACAACCAGATGGGTCAGGGCGTGAAGATCCGCGATATCGGTACCGTAAAGGAGGCTTCGACACCTCCGACCATTACACGTAAGAACCGCGACCGTTATGTTACCATTTCGGGTATCGTAGGTACGGGCTATGCGCTTAGTGATATGGTTCTGCAGGTTCAGACCGAGTTGGATAAGATTAATATGCCTGCTGGTTTCTCATGGCTCGTGGGTGGATCATACGAGGATATGCAGGAGACATTTACCGATATGGCGCTGCTTATGGTGCTGATGGTTATCCTGGTATTCGTGATCATGGCTTCGCAGTTTGAGTCATTGACCTATCCCTTCGTAATCATGTTCTCACTGCCCTTCGCCGTGTTGGGTGTTGCTATCGGTCTGGCCGTTACGGGTACACCTCTTAACATCATGTCAGTGCTTGGTGTATTGATGCTTATCGGTATTGTGGTGAACAACGGTATCGTGCTGGTGGATTACACCATCCTCTGCCGTGAGCGTGGTATGAATATCATCGATGCTGTGGTTACAGCCGGTAAGAGCCGTCTGCGTCCTATCCTGATGACTACTACCACTACGGTGCTCGGTATGATCCCGATGGCAGTAGGTAATGGCGTAGGTGCCGAGATGTGGAACTCGCTGGGTATGTCAGTGGCATGGGGTCTTGCGTTCTCTACATTGATTACGCTGATCCTTATCCCTACGCTCTTTGCAGCCTTCGCTGTTCGTGGTGAGAAGCGCCGCGAAAAGATGGCATTGAAGCAGGCTAATAACTAAAAATGAATGTTACTATGAAAGCAATATTTTTATCATGTAACCAGTCTATGTATGAGGCTGTTATGGATATAATGAAAGATATGGGCATCCGTGGTTTTACCGGTTGGGAGGAGCTTATGGGTTGTGGCTCGAACGATGGTGAGCCTCACTTGGGTTCGCATGCATGGCCTACGATGAACTCGGCTCTTATCTCTGTGATGGAGGATGATAAGGCTGCGGCGTTCCTCGCTCGCATGAAGCAACTCGACCAGGAGAACGACCAGCAGGGACTCCGTGCCTTCGCTTGGCCCGTAACCGATATGATATAATAGATTATCGCTCATTGAAAAAACTGTCCGATAATTCTTTATTGGACAGTTTTTTTATTAATTTTGGGAAAGGAAGCATGTGATTTGCTCCAATATATATAAAGTAGATACTAACTTATAAAACACACGGAATATGAAAAAAATTATTTTTGCAGCGTTGTTTTGCCTTGCAGCCGTATGTGGCGTGCAGGCGCAGGAGAATCCTATGAAGTACAATGGTCTTGTGATGGAGTATAAGGGCGATGATGCTCAGACAAAAGCTGTTGTTGAGGCTTTGCAGTCGGTATTGCCCGACGTGGAGAAGGCTTTTGGCTGGCAGGTTGGTCGTGAGACTATCTCAATCGACTACAGCGGTACGGTAACATTCACCTCTGGCGAGAAGAAGACTACGGGTCAGATTTTTGCATTCGATCAGGGTACAGATTCTATGAGCCTTGGTGCATCGATGAGTATTGCAGGCAAGAGCTATGATCTGAATGTCGATATCGTTGCTCACGAGGATATGAAGGGTGCTAACCTTATCTTCAATAATCAGGAGGTTATCAATGTCGTTTCGCAGGTTATGCCCAACGCAGAGCAGAACGATGCATTGATGAAGATTTACGGCGCGGTTTCGATGTATCCTGGCATTAAGATCGGTATGAAGATTGCTATCGACCTGGCATCGATGATGTAGTGCTGATAACAACGTAGATTCAGTTATGGAGTGCCCCTGGGCACTCCTTTTTTGTTGCACTTATGTGCCGATATTCGATAAAAAGTGTAACTTCGCATTTGCGCTCCCGGCGCAGGGGTAAATCCCCACACTGACTATCAACAACCTATAAAGCATTATGACAAGTAGTATTTCCGTACGCCGAGCTACGATGGATGATGCCACGATGATTGCACGCGTCGTGGCTATGGCCATTGGCGATGAGCAGGCTCTTTATGACTATTGTGGCGAGGATTATCTCGCGGTACTCACATCGGTGGCGCAGGCCGATGCTACGCAGTATAGCTGGCATTATGCTCTTGTTGCCGAGGTTGACGGCTCCGTAGCGGGTGTTGTTGTGGGTTACGATGGCGCTATGCTGGAGGAGTTGCGTGCGGGCACGTTTGCCATCATTCGCGAACATATTGGACGTGTACCTACCATCCCCAACGAGACCGAGGCGGGCGAGTATTATCTCGACTCGGTAGGTGTCGTGCCTGAGTATCGTGGTCAAGGTGTAGGACGTGCGCTGGTGGCTGCTCTGTGTGAAAAGGCCTTTGATGAAGGACACGAGCGCGTGGGGCTTATCGTCGATTCTGACAATGCACAAGCCGAGAGGTTGTACACCTCGCTGGGTTTTAACAGTGTCGGCACGCGTCTTTTCTTTGGACATCAGATGTGGCATTTGGTTGCCACCCCCTGCTCGGTAACGTATAGATAGCGCTCTCTGCTTCACACAAATGCCCTAAAAACCACCGAAAACGCTCAAAAACTGCACAAAAAAAAGCGGTCACCTTATTGGTAACCGCTTCACTTTCAGTGACTCCGACAGGATTCAAACCTGTAACCGCTTGATCCGTAGTCAAGTACTCTATTCAGTTGAGCTACGGAGCCATTTGCTGATTGCGAGTGCAAATATACGGCACTTTTTCTTTCTGTGCAAATCTTTTTGGAAGTTTTTTTCAATTATTTTCACTCCTATGATGCAAGGTGTTGATTGCCACACTGTTGTTGGTGGGTGTTTTTATTCCAGCCGATGTTCCAATTCGTGCAGCAGAGCCTCGCCATGCAGGTTGCGAGCCACAATCTCGCCCTCGGGCGAAATCAAGAAGTTGGCGGGAATGGTGATAAGTCCATATGCTTCGGCTGCCGCAGGACGTGTGGGGTCGGTAGAGTCGATGAAGTGCGACCACAACAATCTGTTCTGCCTAACGAACGATCGCCAGCGGTCCACGTCGCGGTCGAGCGATATGGCGCATATTTCAAAGCCTCGCAGGGCGTATTTGTTGTATGCCTGCTGCTGGATAGGTATCTCCTGCATGCATGGATCGCACCATGTGGCCCAGAAGTCAAGCAGCACCCACTTACCCTTGCCGCAAATCTCCGAGAGGTTTTGCTTGCCTCCTGTGATGCTCTCCACCTCAATGTCGATGAAGGGTTGTCCTATCTCGCTCAGGGCGTAGGTTTCGATGTATTGCTCAAATTCGCGCATCTGCTTCAGGCTGCGCATCTGTGGCGAGAACTGATTCAGTCTTACACGCATATCCTCGGCAGTCATCGAGCGCGACTCCTGTGTAGTAAAGAGCTCCACGCCGATGATGTTATCCAGATTGTCGGTTATGGCAGTGGAGAGGACCTCGTTGTATTTGGCCACCAGCGACTCGTAGTGCTCCTCGGCATTCTCCTGCTCGGGAGTGAGTGTCATGATCTGATTTGCAATGTCCGACAGGCGGCTGATGATGAGGTTATATTTGTCGTTTATGGGGCCTCCCTCGGCAATGTAGCCACCCTCGCTGCGGGAACGTATGGTGATGGGACTATCCTCGATGAGAAGCATAGCCAGGGCGTTGCCCACATCGTCGCATATAAAGGCGGTAGTAGGTTCGGACAGCTCTCCCTTCAGGTGGAAGGTGTTGTTGTCACGCACGCTGGCAGAGGCCAAAGTGTCAGTCTCGTTGTTTTGCACAACCAGATAGACGGTGCTGGCGGCACGTTGTGCAAGGCGTCCCTCGATGTCGAAGCGAACACCGTGCGAGCATGCGCTACAGAGGCATAGCGCAGAGAGTATAGTGATGAGTTGTTTCATTTAGGCCGATATATGACAAAGTTACGAAAAAAATATCTCTTGCGGCTCTCTTTTCCGCGTTTTATTTTAACGCGATGAGGCAAGGAATTATTTTGCCGTTCTGCAATAAAAAAGCCTGCCACGCAAAACAGCGGGCAGACTGTGTGACATAACGCGAAAAAATCTCCTATAAAGTAAATTTCACACCAAGGAAGAATGTGCGGGGATTCATCGGGCCATAGATATATACCGAGTCGCGGAACGCACCGTGATCAATATCGCTCTGGTATGCATCGAAGATATTCTTGATACCGCCGTGAATCTCCATGCCGATGATGGGCGAGAGACGGAAATTGTAGCTCAGCTTCAGACCCATATCCCAGAATGAGGGGGTAAGCTCCGTGCGGTCGGCCTCGATATAACCTGCATTGTGCTGCACGAGCATCTCTCCGGTGTAGTTACCGAATACTGAAGCCTTGAACTGTGATGTGATGTTACCCGTAGCAGTGAAGTAGGCATAGTGGTCGGGTGTGCGGAACATGCGACGCTGTGCCTCGACGTTATCCGACCACTCCTCGGGCTCGTTGTAGTGGCTGCGCTGGAAGGTATAGCCAGCCTGGAACTCGAATACGTCGGGGATACCCAGCTTAAGCTCTGCCGTTACGCCACGTACCTTTGCACCCGATGCGTTGTAGCGAGTCTGGATGATGTAGCCGGCCTCATTCTCACCTGTCTTTGCCAGAGCGAACACATCGTCAAGCATAGTGTAGAAGCCCTCCACAAGAAGATTCGACTGCAGCAGGCCGAAGTTGTGGTACAGGTCGGCTGAGGCACTAAGGCTGTGAGAGTACTCGGGTCTGAGGTTGGGGTCGAGCTCGATGATAGATGACTGGTTGTTTACTGCGTCGATATGCAGATCCTCATCGAAGGCCTGCGGAGCACGATAACCACTCGAATAGCTTACACGAAGACCTACATCCTCATGGGGACTGTATCGCAGGTTGGCACGAGGCGAGAAGATGATCTTGCGCATCATGTTGTGCTTGTCGAAACGGCCTCCGACAACGAAATTGACCTTTTCGTTCTTCCACTCGTTCTGGATGTACATACCTGCCGTGCGCACTGTCTGTAGGATCGAACGGTCGAAACCGATAGAGTGGTCGTTCAGGTCGTTGTACGTATACTCGAAGCCTACGGTAAACTGCGCAGGCATAAACAGGCACTTGTTGAATACGTAGCTATACTGTGCACCTGTTACGATGGTGAAATCCTCCGTACGGCCATATGCATTGGGATCCTTGCCTGTGCCATAATAGCTGTCACGGCCGATACTCTGTGCCGATGTGTATACGTTGACGAAATGGCGTGAGTTGGGAGCATAGAAATTCCAGCGCAGACTACCGCCGTTGATGTTGTGGTCTGTCTGCTCGGCAATCTCGGCCATATGGGGCGGCAGGTCGATCTGGTCACCACCACGACGGAACTCGCTGATGTGGTGATACTCGGCCGTCAGCTTTGATGTGGCAGAGGTCTTGTAGTAGCCGCGGAAGCCGATTGTGCGGGCGAGCATACTTGTGATATCGGTAAAACCGTCGCCGTTACGATCGTAGGCATCGCGATCCTTCACCATGCCGAAAAGATATACACCCGCGCGGCGGTCATCCGACACGAATGAACCGTTGAGTGAGGTGTTGAACTCCGCATCGCCGCTCTCCATGATATTTGTTGTATGGCTCAGAGATAGAGAATTGCGCAGAGGCTCCTTGGTGATGATGTTCACCACACCACCGATTGCATTCGAACCGAAGAGTGCCGATCCACCGCCACGGATAACCTCCACACGCTCGATCATCGCCACGGGCAGCTGCTCCAGACCATATACGCCAGCCAGTGACGAGAAGATGGGGCTTGAGTCGAGCAGAATCTGCGAGTATTGTCCCTCCAGTCCATTTATACGCAACTGCACTGCACCGCAGTTTCCGCAGGTGTTCTCCACGCGCAGACCCGGCTGAAAGGCCATCGACTCGGCCAGGTTGGTAGAGGCGGTGCTCTCAAAGAGCTTTGCCGAGGCCACGTTTACAATCGTAGCGGTACTCTTCTTGTTTGTCTCGTTACGTGTTGCCGACACAACCACCTCGTCCATAGTCTCTGTCTGATCCTCCATCGTGAAGTTTATCTCGATGGATTTACCTGTCTGCATTGTCACGCTCTGCTCGACACTCTTCAGACCGATCGACTCGGCTACGATGGTGTGCTCGCCTACGGGAAGATTCTTAAGGAAGAAGTGACCCGAGGCATCGGCTACAACGCCTATGGTTGTGCCCTTGATAGTAATGGTTACGAAGGGTATATGCTCACGAGTTTGAGCATGGATAACGTGTCCGTGAATGTTGGCGTCAGTGCCACGGCTCTGCGCCATGGCCATAAATGAGGTGCCCCCACAAAGAGATACAATGAGGGCTATCGTAAATAAAATTTTTGTCTTCATTGATTTCGCATTATGTAATTTATATAAGTATGTCGCGTGCACGACACATCCAGAGCCAATGCTCCTGTGATGGGCATGACTCAATAATCCCGCGTGCGGGAGTGTAAATTACATAATGGCAGGTGGGGCGCGAAGTGAGAAGTGCAATATGCTTTGATGCACTATGTTGTAGGTGCATGACTGAATGAGCGTAGTGGCATATTGCAGGGGAGCGGCTATGTGCTGCAGCGAAGTTGTGGCCAGTGCAGTGTACATCGCCAGAGCCTCAATGGTCTTGAACTGCTGCGATGAGTGCGAGTGGTCGGGCTGCTCGCCATCTCCTGAGTAGATGTGCGAATGGACAACGGTCTGTCCGTCGATGGTGTGACGGTGAGAGAATAATGACACATTACCCACATAAGTTATGAATGTGAGCAGCATCAGCAGCGATGAGAGCGTGCGGCGCAGATATGTCATCAATCCTAAATCCATTTGCAGTCGCAAAAATAAACTAAAAAAAATTAATAATAGTTATTTCTCTGTTAATTTCACTATAAAAAGCTATGTCTGCTATGTGTTTTTAGCCGTTTTCGGGGATAAAAAAGCGGCATAGCCCGAAGACCATGCCGCTTGATAATATCGCATCCAAAGATTACTTCACTACACCTACATAGTTGTGGGGTGTGATGGCGCGAAGCTCCTCCTTTACGCTCTCCTTTACATCCAGAGTCTCGACAAACTCCTTGATTGTCTGCTCAGTGATGTGGCCGCCCGTACGGGTGAGGGCCTTCAGAGCCTCATAGGGGTTGGGGTATGCCTCACGGCGCAGGATAGTCTGCATAGCCTCGGCTACCACTGCCCAGTTATCCTCCAGGTCGGCAGCAAGTGCAGCCTCGTTCAAGATTACCTTGCCCAGACCCTTCTGCAATGAGCTGAAGCCAATCAGGGTGTGTGCTACGGGTACACCTACGTTGCGCAGAACCGTAGAGTCGGTCAAGTCGCGCTGCATGCGTGAGATAGGCAACTTAGCTGCCAGATGCTCGTAGATGGCATTTGCTACGCCGAAGTTACCCTCGGCATTCTCGAAGTCAATGGGGTTCACCTTGTGGGGCATAGCCGATGAGCCAACCTCGCCCTTCTTAACCTGCTGGCGGAAGTACTCCATAGAGATGTAGGTCCACATATCGCGTGCCAGGTCTGTCAGGATTGTGTTGATGCGCTTCAGCGCGTCGAACGTAGCTGCGAGGTTGTCGTAGTGCTCGATCTGTGTGGTGTACTGTGCGCGCACCAGACCGAGTGAATCTACGAAGTTATTACCAAACTCCACCCAGTCAATCTCGGGGTAGGCTACGTTGTGGGCATTGAAGCCACCCGTTGCGCCACCAAACTTTGCCATGGGCTCAACATCCTGCAGAAGGTCGATCTGACGCTCCAGACGCTCAACGAATACCTTGAACTCCTTACCCAGACGTGTGGGCGATGCGGGCTGACCATGAGTGTGTGCTAGCATGGGGACATCCTCCCACTGCTCAGCCAGAGAGTAGATCTTGTCCACCAGCTCGTGCAGTGCGGGCAGATATACCTCGGCCAGTGCCTCCTCCAGAAGAAGGGGAGTCGCGGTGTTGTTGATATCCTGTGATGTGAGACCGAAGTGTACGAACTCACGGTAGTCGTTAAGACCCAACTGCTCGAGCTTCTCCTTGAGCAGGTACTCTACGGCCTTCACGTCGTGGTTGGTTACGCTCTCGATCTCCTTAACGTGGAGAGCATCCTCCATCGTAAACTCGGTGTAGAGTTTGCGCAATTCGTCATATGCCGACTTGGGTACGCCTGCGAGCTGGGGCAGGGGCAGTTCGCACAGGGCGATGAAATACTCTACCTCTACACGAACACGGTAGCGAATAAGTGCATACTCTGAAAAATAATCCGACAAAGCGGACGTTACTTTATTGTAGCGGCCATCGACCGGCGAGATTGATAAAAGTTGATGTGACATAGTAAATCAGTTTATTTGGCTCCAAAATTAATCAATTTTATCCATACAACGAGTAGATATTTCATGGAATGGCGATTTTTTTGTAATTTTGCAATGATTTTTCCCCGATAAGGGGTGTAAATGTAAAGAAAGATGTTTGATTCGATTATAAATTATATCCAACGCAACCCGTTGACCACGATTATTATCGTGATGCTTATAGTCTTTGCCCCGTCGGCTTTCGGAGCACTGCTTGTAGGTGTAGCTGTTGTATTGTTGCTCTTGCTCGCTATCCCCATCTATATGCTTTATCGCGTGCGTCGTATGAGTCGCAAGATGGAGGACGAGGTGCGCGGACAGAATAAGCAGGGTGGTTATTATACCCACACCCGCAACCAGTCGGGTTATGGATCTTCGTCCGAGGGCGAGGTGCGCGTGCACACGACATCCGAGCAGCCTCAGAAGCGAGTGAATGAGAACGTGGGCGACTACGTCGATTTTGAGGAGGTTAAGGAGAAAAAATAATTGACAACAAGGCCCCGTAATAAAATAGATTCGGGTGCACTTTAATCCCAAAGAGGTAAATCGAGAAAAATGTTTCGCTTTTTTGAATCAATAGGAAGATATACGCTGCTGATGCAGAAGGTGTTCTCGCGTCCCGAAAAGATGCAGATATACTACACCCGCATCGTACGCGAGATGGAGGCTCTGGGTCTTAACTCCATAGGCCTTACGGCTATCATATCGGTATTCATCGGCTCGGCCGTGACGCTGCAGATGGCCATCACGCTGGAGTCGCCCTTCATCCCGCAGTTTATGATCGGATATGCTACCCGTGAGGTGATGATCCTTGAGTTCTCGTCAACGGTCGTGGCGCTTATTCTCGCCGGTAAGGTGGGTTCGAACATTGCATCCGAGATCGGTACGATGCGTATCACGGAGCAGATCGACGCTCTGGAGATCATGGGTGTAAATTCGGCCTCATACCTTATCCTGCCCAAGATCGTGGCTACGGTATTCTTCTTCCCGTTCCTGGCTATATTCAGTATGCTGATCGGTATCGGCGGAGGCTATGGCATTGCTGTCATTACGGGCATCATGAATCCGATGGAGTATATCGATGGATTGAAATATTGCTTCTACACCAGCGAGATATGGTATGCCCTGACTAAGATGGTATTCTTTGCCTTCTTCATTACCAGTATATCAGCCTACTGTGGATACTACGCCAAGGGCAACTCGCTCGAAGTGGGTAGAGCCTCTACGCAGGCTGTGGTGGTCAGCTCTATCGTAATTATGATCTGCAACCTTGTATTAACTCAACTCTTAAGAACGTGATAAAGGCGGTAAATATAATAAAGTCGTTTGACGGTCGCACCGTGCTCAATGATGTATCGGTGGAGTTCGGCACGGGCCAGTGTAATCTGATCATCGGCCGAAGTGGTTCGGGAAAGACCGTGCTGCTCAAGTCGCTCGTGGGTCTGCACGATGTGGATGAGGGTGCAATATATTACGATGATATATGCTACTCGACACTCGACTTCCGTGCCCGTAAGGCCATTCGCAAGGATGTGGGTATGATCTTCCAGGGCGGAGCTTTGCTCGATGCATCGACCGTGGCGGAGAATGTCAAGTTGCCGCTCGATCTCTTTACCGATCAGTCGGAGGAGGAGAAGATGGAGCGAGTGAACTACTGTCTGCACCGCGTGAATCTGGATCATGCGCACAATCTCTACCCCTCGGAGCTTAGTGGAGGTATGGTCAAGCGTGCAGCCATTGCCCGCGCTATTGTGATGAATCCGCGCTACCTGTTCTGCGATGAGCCCAACTCGGGTCTTGATCCGCAGACATCGATCGTCATTGATAATCTGATTCACGATATTACCAAGGAGTATAATATTACAACAATCATCAATACCCACGATATGAACTCCGTGATGGAGATTGGCCAGAAGATCGTCTTTATCTACGAGGGTAACAAGTGGTGGGAAGGCTCGAATCAGGATATTCTGCACTCGGATAATCAGGAACTCAACGACTTTGTCTTTGCCTCGGCCATGGCCAAGCGCGCAAAGGGAAATATCGTAAAATAGCGGGCTTTTAGCGCAAAGCGAGCGTTTGGATAGAGTATTTCATAGCGGAAAGCAGTTCCAATGTTAAGTTATTGAAAAATTTTACTTTTTTTCGCGCTCTAAATTTGCGTAATATTCTTAAAGTATATAATTTTGTGACGATAAAAGGATAACAAATTTTTACTTAATATAACAATTAAAACAAATTATGGCACAGATTAAGATTGGTATCAACGGTTTCGGACGTATCGGCCGTATGGTATTCCGTGCAGCTTGCACTCAGACAGAGAAGTACGATGTAGTAGGTATTAACGACCTTTGC
>JAGBYV010000231.1 GCA_017628595.1 Alistipes sp. | reverse complement strand
TATCAACCTTTACGACTGGACACAGTATGTAAAATTTGCCGACAAATACTTTAAATAGTATTGCTTATAACAACATAAAAGGCTACCCCTTTTGGGAGTAGCCTTTTTTTAGTTGATATAAGGTTTAAAAGTATTGTACCTCTTTGCCTTCGATTGCCGACAGGATATTATTGGCCGCTGATGATGCGCCAATACGGAACAGATCGGTTGTGAGCCACTCTTTGCCCAGAATCTGCTCGACGATAGTGTAGTAGAGTGCCGCCTGCTCCGGCGTGCGTACACCTCCGGCAACCTTTATGCCGACCTTGCGTGAGGTGAGCTCAAAGTATGCCTTGATGGCCTGACACATTATAACTACCGCCTCGGGTGTAGCCGAGATATCTATCTTGCCCGTTGAGGTCTTCACAAAATCAGCACCGGCAGCCATCGCAAGCAGTGCTGCGTGATATATCTTCTCTGCCGAGAGCAGTGCGCCTGTCTCAAGTATAACCTTCAGTGTAGCTCCCTCGGCCTCCTCGCGCAGCACCTCTATCTCGTTTGCAGCCTCGTCGTAGGCGCCCGACAGGATCTTGCCGGCATTGAGAACCACATCCACCTCGTCGGCACCGTTCTCGATGGCCATAGCCACCTCCAGCATCTTCACCTCCAGGAATGTCTGTGAAGAGGGGAAGCCACCCGCTACGGCAGTGATCTTGAGCGATGTGCCGTCGATCTCCAGACCTGCAGTCTCTACAAAGGGAGGATATACGCAAATCGATGCTACGTTCTGTAGCTGGGGGTAGTCGACGTCGAACTCTGCTGCACGTCGTGCCATGGCGGCTACCGACTGCTCCGAGTCGGTGCATGAGAGCGTTGTAAGGTCAATGGCTGAGAGCAGGAATCGATACACCTCGGTGGTGCAGTTATTGCCTGTGGCCTGCTTTGCGGCACTGACAGCTTGCGCTACCTCATCACTCGTGGGGGCGGGTGCGTAGTCGTTGAGATGGTTGGCGTACTCCATAGTGAAAGATTTTACTTTCTGCAAATATACGCAAAATATGTACTTAACACAAAAAAGGCTGCCAACAATTTATTGGCAGCCCTCTTTTATTTGGGAACTCTTTTCTTAGAGTTTGAAACCGCTTGCGAACAAGTTCTTCAGGTTTACATCCTTCGCAGCCTTGGCAGCGAGTGATGCATCCTTCGAAATAGCGTTCTGCAACTCAGCCTTCGCTGTGTTCAGATCACCCTCCTTCGATGCGATAACGGCACGCAGATAGTCAGCCTTAGCAGACTTATCGGCAGCGATAGCGCTCTTTGCAGAGGTGAGATCATTGTTCATAACCTTAGCGATAGCAGCGTTGTAACCTGACAAGGTTGACGCAGCTGAGCTATAGTTACCCTGTGCTGCAGAGATCATAGCCTTGGTCTTTGCATCGGCAGCTGCAGCATACTGCTGAGCCTTCGAAACATTGCCGTTAGCCAGATTTGCAAGTGCGAGGTTGCTGTTGATCTCGTTGTTGTTCAGACCCAACTGTGCAGCCTTCTCAAAGCTTGTAAGAGCCTTCTGAGCCTCACCCAGCTTTGCATAAGCAACACCGAGGTTGTTGTAAGCACGTGCATCGTTGAACTTCTTGGCAGTGTACTCCAGTACGGTTACCTTTGCCTTGCCATCCTCCAATACGCTCTCGGCCATGTAGAGCAACTCCTCGTTGGTGAGCTCGTCCAGGCGACCAGAGTTGATCAGAGCAGCCATCTCGGCATCGGTCTTACCCTTGATGTCGGTGCTGTTTACGAGCTGTGCACGACGCAACTTGGGAAGGATCTCCTTCTTGAGCTCGGTGAATACGGCTGACATGTTCTTGATCTCGGCCTCACGCTGTGTAGAAGAGTCGTAGCGGCTCAACACCTGCAGGATGATATCCTTATCCTCGATGTCTGATGCTGCAACCAGCTCCTTGAAGCCCTCCCAGTCCTCACCATATGAAGCCTGGTCGAGTGACATGCCTGTATCCTTGAGGATCTTCTCAGCAGCCTTGTGTCCTGAGGTAGAACGAGCTGATGAGAGCTTGTCGTTGAACTTCTCGGGACCATCGGGTGAAGCGTAACCGTGAACGTAGAGTTTCTGCGTTGCGCGGTCGTTGCTCTGCTGTGCTACAACGTTCTCCTTGAAGGCCTTGATCTCATCGGTAGAGGTAGCCTTGCTTGATACGGTTGATGAGTTGATGGCATACATGATGTCAGCCTTGGTAACTACGGTTGTAACGTTCTTGTAGTTGTTAGCCGTGTTAGACATTACATCAGAGTAAACCAACTCGCTCTGGAGTGTATTCACGCCCTTAGCAACGGGAAGAGCAAAGGCCTTCTTGATAGCCTCAGCCTGCTTGCCGCCGGCAGCCAGTGTGGCAGCCTCAGCCTTGGTGGGCAGTGCGCCAGTGTTAGCATTTACCAATGTGAAGACCTTGCAGGGACCGCTGGGGCACTTAACCTCAACGAGCAAAGCCAACTCGCTCTGTGCCATACGTGCGTCGTAGGGGAACTCAACGTGCTGTGTTACCTTGCCACCGGTTGCAGGAACTACGATGTAGTTATCCTTAACCTTACCGCCCTGGTAATACTTTGTTGCGCCCTCTACCAAGCCACCCTCGAAAATCATCACGGGGGTAACCTTCAGTACGGCCTTCTGATTGTAGTACTTGGCAGGGAAGGTAACGGTGATGTCAGCCTCCACCTTGCCGTTGTTCAGTGCCAATACCTCAGGAGTGCAAGTGATGTTAACCTGATCCTGGTTCTTGGCCATCTTGCTAAAGCAGTTACATCCTGTGAGGATGACAGCAACTGCCATAACAGCAAACAATTTCAGACAGTTTTTCATAAAAGTTTTATTAGGTGTTAATGTTTGGTTCCGGACCTTTGTTTATCGCTTGTTGCGCTCGCCACCGTGACGCTCGCCACGCTCGCCGCGGGGACGACCCTCACCACGAGGCTTACGCTCGCGCTCAACCCAACCCTCGGGCTTGGGAAGAAGAGCCTTGCGAGAGAGCTTGTACTTCTGGGTCTTGGGATCTACGCCGATAAGCTTAACCTCGATTGTGTCACCCTCCTTAAGGCCTGTCTCATCCATAGTCTCGAAACGCTTGTAGTCGATCTCAGAGATGTGCAACAGAGCCTCCTTGCCGGGAAGGATCTCAACGAAAGCACCAAATGCTACGATGCTCTTGATGGTACCATTGTAAACCTCACCAACCTCGGGAACAGCTACGATACCCTTGATGCGAGCAAGTGCACCGTCCAGAGCGGTCTTATCAACACCGAAGATATCCACTACGCCGCACTCATCGTTCTCGGTGATGGTGATAGTGGTGCCGGTAGTCTTCTGAATCTCCTGAATAACCTTACCGCCGGGGCCAATAACAGCACCGATGAAGTCCTTGGGAATCTGGATCTGTACGATGCGGGGTACGAACTCGCGGTAGTCCTCACGGGGCTCAGCGATGGTCTCGGTGATCTTCTCCAGGATGTGCATACGACCCTTGCGAGCCTGCTCCAGAGCAGTAGCCAATACCTCATATGACAGACCGTCAACCTTGATATCCATCTGTGTTGCGGTGATACCATCCTTTGTACCTGTAACCTTGAAGTCCATATCGCCCAGGTGATCCTCGTCACCCAGGATATCTGACAATACAGCCCAACGGCCGGTTGCAGAGTCTGAAATAAGACCCATTGCGATACCTGATACGGGCTTCTTGATCTTAACACCTGCATCCATCAATGCCAGAGTACCTGCACAAACAGTTGCCATAGATGATGAACCGTTTGACTCCAGGATATCTGATACTACGCGCAATGCGTAAGGCATCTGCTCGCCTGTGGGGATCATGGGCTTCAATGCGCGCCATGCCAGGTGACCGTGGCCGATCTCACGACGGCTAACGCCACGTGCGGGACGTGCCTCGCCGGTTGAGAAGGGAGGGAAGTTGTAGTGCAGGGTGAACTTCTCAGAGCCCTGAACCAATACCTCGTCGATCATCTTCTCGTC
>JAGBYV010000230.1 GCA_017628595.1 Alistipes sp. | reverse complement strand
GTCCGAGCGGAGTAAGTCTGAGGTCGGCATTATCCTGTCGAAGCAAAATTCTGTACTCGGCTCTTGAGGTGAACATACGATATGGTTCATCCACACCC
Organism: Alistipes sp.; assembly: GCA_017628595.1. Taxonomy (GTDB): domain Bacteria; phylum Bacteroidota; class Bacteroidia; order Bacteroidales; family Rikenellaceae; genus Alistipes. The sequence goes on along the minus strand of JAGBYV010000230.1, from coordinate 2,179 downwards.
TTCGTTACAAGGTCATCGATCAACACTCCGATGTATGCCTCATCGCGCTTGAGCACCACAGCCTCCTCGCCTTGCAGGCGACGGTGAGCGTTGATACCCGCCATTAGTCCCTGCGCTGCCGCCTCCTCATATCCCGTGGTGCCATTCACCTGACCAGCGAAGTAGAGGTTTTCTATGAGCTTAGTCTCGAGCGAGTGCCTGAGCTGCGTGGGTGGGAAGTAATCATACTCGATGGCGTAGCCCGGGCGATAGACGTGCACCTGCTCCAGGCCGCGTATCTTCCTAAGGGCCGCAAGCTGAATCTCCTGCGGTAGCGATGATGAAAAGCCGTTGATATAGTACTCGTTCGTATCCCAACCCTCGGGCTCAAGGAAGAGCTGGTGCTGCTCCTTATCGGCGAAGGTGCGCAGCTTATCCTCGATGCTGGGACAGTAGCGCGGGCCTATGCCCTGAATGGTGCCATTGAATAGTGGCGAGCGGTCGAAACCCGTGCGCAGATGGTCGTGAACATCCATTGATGTATATACCAAATAACACGGTCTTTGCTCCTTAACTGCTTGAGTATCAGAAGAAAAAGAGAATTTAGAAGGTTCCGCATCACCTGGTTGCTCCTCCAGCAGGGAGAAATCCACCGAGCGACCGTCGATGCGTGCCGGTGTACCTGTTTTCATTCGACCAACCTCGAAACCACGCTCCACGAGTGCCTCCGTGATGCCGTGCGAGGCGGCGTCACCTGCTCGGCCTCCCTCGGCATTCTGCTCGCCGCAGTGCATCAGTCCTCCGAGGAACGTACCTGCTGTGAGCACCACTGCGCGGGCCTTAAACTCCACACCCATACGTGTGCGAACACCCGAAATGCGGGGCATAGTTCCCTCTTCGAATAACAACTCCGTAGCGGCATCCTGCCATATGTATAGGTTGGGCGTGTTCTCCAGCTCGCGGCGCCACAGACGTGAGAAGAGCTCCTTGTCGCACTGCGCGCGCGGGCTCCACATGGCGGCTCCCTTCGAGCGGTTGAGCATACGGAACTGGATGGTCGAGTGATCGGTTATGCGAGCCATACGGCCTCCCAGAGCGTCAATCTCGCGCACAATCTGACCCTTGGCCACGCCACCCACTGCGGGGTTGCACGACATCGAAGCCATCTTCTGCATATCCATCGTCAGCAGCAGCGTGCGCGAGCCCAGACGTGCCGCCGCCGAGGCAGCCTCACATCCTGCGTGGCCGGCACCGATGACTATTACATCGTACGAATACAGGTCGTTATTAGGTTGAAATACAGACATTTTTCTATAATTCTTCTATTCTTGCTGATGAGCCTACTCACCTACTTTGTCGAACACTCCTCCTGCATCTTGTGCCACAGCTCCAGATACTTATCCTCCTTGCGGTGCATCTGCTTCTCGGCTCGGGGTGTCTTATCCTTCTGACCACACAGATGCAGCAATCCGTGCACCACTACACGCAGCATCTCCTCGCGTGCCGTGGAGCCATATATGCGGGCATTGTCGGTAACGGTCTCCACGTCAATGAAGATGTCGCCACTGACCCGTCGCTCACCCTTCAGGTCGCTGTAATCGAACGTGATCACATCGGTGAAGTAGTCGTGACCAATGAAGTCGACATTCATCTTGCGGTGTACCGTCGATGAGCAGAATATGTAGGTCACATCGCCCAGCGCATAGCCTTCGGCCTGGGCAACCTGCCTGAGCCACGATGCTACCGCTCGCTTCTGAAGGAAGCGGTACGATGTTGAGTCGTTGTAGTATCTAACCATTTTTTCCTATCTTTTTCTCTTACGCGGCGTGCCAAATTATAACTATTTCTTGAAACAGTCCGCTGCACGCATTGTCTCCTTGGGGTTGGGCGAGTAGATGCCAAATACGATGCGGTACTCGGTCTGCATCGATGTCAGATTCACCGAGGCACCGATCACGCCTATAGTGCCATTTTTAGCCACTTTGGCGTCCTTTGCCACCGTGACGTTATCCAGTCCCGCATAGGAGGTGATATACTCTCCATGCGCCACAAAAACGTCATATTTGCCCGATATGCGGTTGCGGCGAACCTCCACCACCTTGCCATCGTAAATAGAACGTACGGCGGCACCCTTCACTCCCGTCACAACGGCCATATTTCCCTTGTACTCCTTCACGCGGCCACCCACAACGGGCAGGTT
>JAGBYV010000229.1 GCA_017628595.1 Alistipes sp. | reverse complement strand
CCGGTCAGCAGCTTTTGCTCGGCGCTTACGCTGCCCTGAACAAGGAGATCGCTGCTGGTTCAGTAAAGAGCTACCCCCGTCACGAGATGTTGGACGTAGTTGTTGAGGATGGCGAGGCTAAGGGTATCATCGCACGTAACCTGGTTACTGGCGAGATCGAGCGTCACGGTGCTCACGCAGTAGTTATCGCTACTGGTGGTTACGGTAACGTATTCTTCCTCTCAACCAACGCTATGGGTTCTAACGGTTCGGCTGCATTCCAGTGCTACCGCAAGGGTGCTGGTTTCGCTAACCCCTGCTTTACTCAGATTCACCCCACTTGTATCCCCGTACACGGCACACAGCAGTCAAAGCTGACTCTTATGTCAGAGTCATTGCGTAACGACGGCCGTATCTGGGTTCCCAAGAAGAAGGAGGATGTTGAGGCTATCCGCAAGGGTACAAAGATGCCTTCACAGATTGCTGAGGAGGATCGCGACTACTACTTGGAGCGTCGCTACCCCGCTTTCGGTAACCTGGTTCCCCGCGACGTTGCATCACGCGCTGCTAAGGAGCGTTGCGACGCTGGCTTCGGTGTAAACGAGACTGGTTTGGCTGTATTCCTCGATTTCAAGACCGCTATCGAGCGTTTGGGTAAGGATATCATCAAGCAGCGTTATGGTAACCTCTTCGATATGTATGAGGAGATTACAGACGTTAGCCCCTACGAGCAGCCTATGCAGATCTTCCCCGCTGTTCACTACACAATGGGTGGTATCTGGGTTGACTACAACTTGATGACTACTATCCCCGGCTTGTACGCTATCGGTGAGGCTAACTTCTCTGATCACGGTGCTAACCGTTTGGGTGCATCAGCACTTATGCAGGGTTTGGCTGACGGTTACTTCGTACTTCCTTACACTATCGGTGACTACCTGGCTAAGAAGATTCAGGCTCCTAAGGTATCTACCTCTACACCTGCATTCGACGAGGCTGAGAAGGCCGTTAAGGATAAGATCGCGAAGTTGTTCGCTATCAAGGGTAATCAGTCTGTTGACGACCTCCACAAGCGTTTGGGTAACATCATGTGGGAGAACGTAGGTATGGCTCGTACTAAGGAGTCATTGGAGACTGCTATCAAGGAGATTCAGGCACTTCGCAAGGAGTTCTGGGCAGACCTTAAGCTGGTAGGAACTGAGGATTCGTTCAACGTAGAGTTGGAGAAGGCTTTGCGCCTGGTTGATTACCTCGAGCTCGGTGAGTTGATGGCGCGCGATGCGCTTAACCGCGAGGAGTCTTGCGGTGGTCACTTCCGCTCAGAGCACCAGACCGAGGAGGGTGAGGCAATGCGTCACGACGACAAGTTCGCTTATGCTGCCGTTTGGGAGTATAAGGGTATGGACGTAGAGCCCGAGCTCACCAAGGAGCCTCTGGACTATGAGTTTACTCACCGCGCACAGCGTAACTACAAAGACTAATTTTTGACGTTGAACTTTAATATTAATTAGACATGAATTTCAAATTAAAGATATGGCGTCAAAAAGACGCTAAGTCAAAGGGTGCTTTCGAGACCTATGAGGTTAAGAACATCTCTGCCGACACCTCGTTCCTCGAGATGCTCGACATTTTGAACAACGACCTTGTTCACGCAGGTCAGGAGCCTGTTGCTTTCGACCACGACTGCCGCGAGGGTATCTGCGGTATGTGTTCGTTGCACATCAATGGCCACGCTCACGGTCCTTCACAGGCTGTTACAACTTGCCAGATGTATATGCGTAAGTTCAAGGATGGTTCTACCATCACTATCGAGCCCTGGCGTTCAGCTGCGTTCCCCGTTATCAAGGACCTCGTTGTAAACCGTGGTGATTATGATGAGATTCTGCAGGCTGGTGGTTTCGTATCAGTACGAACAAACTCTGTACCTGATGGCAACGCTATTCCTATTCCAAAGGCAGATGCTGACGAGTCTATGGATGCTGCAGCATGTGTAGGTTGTGGTGCTTGCGCTGCAACTTGTAAGAACGGTTCAGCTATGTTGTTCGTAGCTGCTCGCGTATCTTCACTTGCAAAGTTGCCCCAGGGTCGTGTTGAGGGTGCTCGCCGTGCAAAGGCAATGGTTGCCAAGATGGACGAGCTCGGCTTCGGTAACTGTACCAACACTGGTGCTTGCCAGGCTCAGTGCCCCAAGCAGATCTCAATCGCACACATCGCACGCCTGAACCGCGAGTTCCTGGCTGCTAAGTTGCAGGACTAATACTTATATAAGTATATAGCGAAAGCGCACTCCTTCGGGAGTGCGTTTTTTATTTAAGTTGCATTCGGGATACAAACATTCATCAACAATAAAAGACAAAAAAGCTGTTTTGCATATTTTTGGCAGATAACTCCTATATCCTCTCTCCTCCCCGATATAGGGTTTTTCAACGATTAATCGGTCACTTCACCCCTTCAAATAGGCGTTTCACCCGCGATGAGGGCGGTTTAACCGACCCTTATGATTTTTATTAGGCAAAAGGTTGTAAATTTGTTATCAGAGAAAATAAAATAAATAAACAGATAAATTATGAAACGATTTTTATTAATGACATTGGCTCTTCTGATCAGCTTCTCGGCATCGGCCCAGAACTCGAAGATCACGGCAAAGATTATCGATGCTGCCAACAACTCGGCAGTCATCGGTGCTGTGTTTGAGTTAGCGCCCGCCGACGATGCCGACAACGAGAGCAAGAAGAAGTACTACACCTCGGGTGGAGCAGGCGAAATCTCTATCTCAGGCGTAGCGTATGGTAAGTACAAGGTTAAGATTACCTATATCGGCTATGCCGACAAGGAGATGGACGTAGAGGTGAAGAGCGCCAACACCAAGTTGGGCGACATTACCCTTGAGGAGGGTAACACCCGCATTGAGACCGTCGTGAAGACCGTGCAGGCTATTCGTGCTTCGCAGTCGGGCGACACCATCTCATATAACGCCGATGCCTATAAAGTGGCTTCGGATGCCGACGTTGAGGGTCTGTTGAAGAAGATGCCGGGTATCCAGGTATCAGGTGGTCAGGTAACGGCTCAGGGTGAGGCTATCCAGAAGATCTTTGTCGATGGCAAGGAGTTCTTCGGCGACGATGTGGCAACGGCTATCAGCACTCTGCCCGCACAGAGTATCCAGTCGATCGAGGTCTTCAACAAGCTCAGCGATCAGGCCGAGTTCTCAGGTCGTGACGATGGCGACAGCTACAAGGCGTTG
>JAGBYV010000228.1 GCA_017628595.1 Alistipes sp. | reverse complement strand
TCTTATTGAGGAGATGTTGGCTGCCGATGTTAAGGCCGGAGGTTACGATATGATCAAGGATTTCCAGCGTCGTTGGAGCGAGATCGGTTATGTGCCCATCAAGCAGAAGGATTCTATTCAGAAGAAGTATAAGGCTGCCGTTGATCAGCTTTTCAATACGTTGCGTGGCTCGGAGCGTGATCGTTCGATGAATCGTTTTAAGGAGCGTCTGCAGGGTATGAAGGGTGCAGGCGATAAGCGCATGAAGAGTGAGCGCGAGCGTCTGTTCAATAAGGTTCGCCAGATGGAGCAGGATATTGCTCTGCTGGAGAATAATATCGGCTTCTTCTCAAAGTCGAAGAATGCCGAGGCTATGATTGCCGACATCCGCGAGAAGATCGCCAAGTCGAAGCAGGAGTTGAAGGATACAATTGAGAAGGTTCGCCTTATTGATGCTCAGGCGCAGGAGGGCAACGAATAACACGATTACAATAAAAAGTTCGCCAAAGGGTCGGACTCGCGGCCTCAACCGTGAGTCCGACCGTTAGGTTAGATTAGATAAGAATTTTAAAGATATACAATTATGAAACTCAGTAAACCAAAGTACATCTTCGTTACGGGAGGTGTGGCATCGTCATTAGGCAAAGGTATTATTTCAGCCACTGTTGCACGCCTGCTTCAGGCTCGTGGTTATTCGGTGACGGTTCAGAAGTTTGATCCCTACATCAACGCTGAGCCCGGACGTCTTAATCCCTATGAGCATGGTGAGAGTTATGTTACCGAGGACGGAACAGAGTGTGACCTCGATCTGGGCCACTATGAGCGCTTTACCTCTATCACTACGACGATGAATAATACCGTAACTACGGGTAAGATCTATCGCGAGATTCTGGAGAAGGAGCGTCGTGGTGACTATATGGGTAAGACTGTGCAGGTTATTCCTCATATTACCGATGAGATCAAGCGTCGTATTCAGTTGCTCGGTGCAACCAAGAAGTACGATGTGATCATCTCTGAGATTGGTGGTACGGTGGGTGATATCGAGTCATTGCCTTACATTGAGTCTGTTCGTCAGTTGCGTAATCAGCTGGGTTATCAGAACTCATTGCTGATTCACCTTGCATGGGTTCCTTATATGGCAGCGGCTCACGAGATGAAGACCAAGCCCACACAGCATTCTGTTAAGGAGTTGCAGTCAGAGGGAGTACAGCCCGATGTATTGGTTCTGCGTGCTGAGCATAGCCTCGCTGAGGATGTGCGCCGTAAGGTTGCTCTCTTCTGTAACGTGACGGAGGATGCCGTTGTGGAGTCAATCGATGTTCCCACAATCTATGAGGTACCCTTGCGTATGCGCGACCAGCATCTGGATGATGTTATTCTGCGCAAGTTGGGTATTTCGGATGCCGAGGAGCCTAACCTCAAGTCTTGGAGCGAGTTCGTGGACAAGATTAAGAATCCGAAGTATAATGTTGAGGTAGCATTGGTAGGAAAATATACCGAGCTTCCCGATGCATATAAGTCAATTAATGAGTCATTCATCCATGCAGGTGCCGTTAATCACTGCAAGGTGAAGGTTCACTACATTCCTGCTGAGCAGGTGACCGATGAGAATGCTGCCGAGTTGCTGGGTGGCGTATCTGGTATCTTTGTGGCACCGGGTTCAGGTGTTCGTGGTTTCGAGGGTAAGGTTGCTGCGGTGCGCTATGCTCGCGAGAACAACGTTCCCTTCTTCGGTGTAGGTTTGGGTATGCAGGCTTCAATCATCGAGTTTGCCCGCGATGTGCTGGGTATGCAGGATGCTCAGTCACGTGAGTTGGATCCCCAGACCAAGAGCCCCATCATCGACCTTATGGAGGAGCAGAAGAAGGCTACCGAGAAGGGTAGTACGATGCGTCTGGGTGGTTACACCTGTGCTCTCAAGGCTGGCTCGAAGGCAGCCAAGGCGTATGGCTCGGAGTCTGTTGTTGAGCGTCACCGCCACCGTTATGAGTTCAATAATGCATTCCTTGCTCAGTTTGAGGCTGCAGGCATGGAGGCAACGGGTGTTAACCCCGAAACAGGCCTTGTTGAGGTTCTGGAGCTCAAGCAGCACCCCTGGTTCGTTGCCGTACAGTATAACCCCGAGTATAAGAGTACAGTGTCAACCCCTGCTCCGTTGTTCGTAGCCTTTGTTGCTGCCGCTATGGAGTATCAGTCAAATAATAAGGCCGCAGAGAAGGCTGAAAAGTAATATTAACTTAAAACCAAGAAATGGATAAGAAAACAATCATTGGAATTGTGCTCATGTCGCTGATCTTCATCGGCTATGTGCTCTTCAATTCCAAGCAGCAGGCAGAATATCAGGAGTATTTGCAGACCGTACAGGTGGAGGAGCCTGTTGCACAGGAGGCTACGGCTGTTGAAGCCGAGGCTCAGATTACCGATTCGCTTACATTGGCTACGGCCGAGCAGCGCGAGGTGAATATGTTTGGTGAGTCGCTCGTGGCAGCCCGCAATGGCGAGGTAAAGCAGATCGAGATGAAGAACGACTACCTTACAATCGACTTCACCACTCGCGGCGGTGCTATGCAGCGCGTAGTGCTGGAGGAGTACACCAAGTTTGCTCCCAAGGATGAGCGTACCGAAAAGGTAACTCTGTTTGATCCCGAGTCGGCTATGTTCGATATGGAGTTCTATGTTAAGAAGGGACTCAATAATGTAAAGGTAAACACTTCGGAGTATGTATTCCAGACCGAGGGCGTGCGTCGCCAGGGCGATCGTCAGGTGCTGACCATGCAATTGGAGGTTGCTCCGGGAGCCTACCTGCAGTATGAGTATATATTGTATGATGAGAAGAATCCTTCGCGCGACTACCTTGTTGATTTCAACGTAAAGTTGCAGAACCTTGCACCCGTCATGGCTCAGCAGTCTACACTTGGTCTTGCGTGGAGCGACCGCACTTACCAGAACGAGCGTAGCTACAAGACCGAGAATATGTACACTACAATCTCTTACCGCTTGCCCGATGAGGATGGCGTTGAGGATCTGGGTATGGGCGAGGCACGCGATGAGAAGGTGCAGAGTGATGTTAACTGGGTAGCTTTCCGCCAGCAGTTCTTCTCGCAGGCCTTCATCGCTTACGATAACTTCGCATATGCCGATATGGGCTTTGTGGCCGAGGCTGATGGCTCAGGTTTTGTGAAGAGTTTTTCTTCTCGTATGGGTGTAGAGTACACTCCCCAGACTACAGAGTATAATTTCGGCCTTTATTGCGGTCCCAACAAGTACGCAGTGCTGAAGGATGTTGTAGCACCCGATGGTGAGACTCTCTCTATGGAGCGTTTGATTCCTCTGGGTGGCTGGCTGGTAGGTTGGTTCAACCGCTGGATTGTAATCCCCGTATTTGACTTCCTGCGTAACTATATCGCAAGTTTCGGTATCATCATCCTTATCCTTACCATCTTGGTTAAGCTGCTTATCCTGCCGCTTACATATAAGAGCTACCTCTCTACCGCCAAGATGCGCGTTATTAAGCCGGAGATGGATGCTTTGAATGAGAAGTACCCCAAGCAGGAGGACGCCATGAAGAAGCAGCAGGAGATGATGAACCTCTACAAGAAGGCCGGCATCAACCCCATGGGCGGATGTATTCCTTTGCTCATTCAGATGCCCATCCTTATTGCGTTGTTCCGTTTCTTGCCCGTAAGTATCGAGTTGCGTGGTCAGTCGTTCCTTTGGTCTGACGACCTCTCATCATACGATAGCGTGCTCGATTTACCCTTCTCGATTCCCTTCTATGGCGATCATGTGAGCTTGTTCTGCTTGTTGATGGGTATCGCTATGATTGGTTTCTCATATTTGAACTATCAGCAGACTGCTTCGTCACAGCCCGGAATGGCTGGTATGAAGTTTATGATGGTGTATATGATGCCCGCCATGATGCTCTTCTGGTTTAACGACTATGCGTCGGGTCTGTGCTACTATTATCTTATTTCACAGATTTTGACCATGATTATCATGACATCTATTCGTCGCTTCGTTGATGACGATAAGATCCGTTATATGATGGAGAAGAACTCTGCAAAGCAGAAGAACAAGAAGAAGTCAAAGTTCCAGCTTCGTTATGAGGAGCTCATGCGAGAGCAGGAGGAGATGATGCGCCAGCAGCAGAAAGCCGCAGGCAAGCGCAGATAAACTCTAACGCATAAATCAATAGTCGCCATCCTTCGGGGTGGCGATTTTTTTTGCTTTGCGTTCAGGGCGAGTAGCGGTGCTTGATATCTATGTGAAGCTATCCGTTATATTAATATAGGTAAAAAAGAAGAGGCCGCTCCTTAGAGCAGCCTCTTGGCATATATTGTGATTTCGGATTACTCCTCCATCAACAACTCCAACATCTTGATTGAAGACTTGGCAATAGGAGTACCGGGGCCGAAGATAGCGGCAGCGCCATCCTGATACAACTCCTCGTAATCCTGTGCGGGGATAACACCACCAACAACTACGATGATGTCCTCGCGACCCAACTTCTTCAACTCGGCGATGATCTGGGGAACCAAAGTAAGGTGACCAGCAGCGAGTGAAGATACACCTACGATGTGTACGTCATTCTCCACAGCCTGCTTTGCAGCCTCCTCGGGAGTCTGGAACAAGGGACCCATATCTACGTCGAAGCCTACGTCGGCATAACCTGTAGCTACAACCTT
>JAGBYV010000016.1 GCA_017628595.1 Alistipes sp. | reverse complement strand
TCGCATAATGTAGGTTGTGCGTGTTGCCATCCCAAGCATGAAACGGTGCTTGCGACACCCCGCCAGCGTACACCCAATGTCGATGGTGTGACTCTTGCCTTATGCGACTTTGTCGCCCCCGAAGGTGATTGGGTTGGAGCCTTTGCTCTCACCGTTGCGCCGTCGTTTGCTCAAGAGTTGTCCCTAAGGAAGGAGCAGGGCAAAGAGTATGAGGCGCTGTTGCTTCAGAGTGTGGGCGATCGTCTGGTGGAAGCTGCCTCGGAGTGGTTGCACGAGCGTGTAAGACGCGAGCTGTGGGGCTATGCTCCCCAGGAGCAGTTGTCGGTGAAGGAGATGTTCCAGGCCAAATATCGTGGTATACGTCCAGCGGTTGGCTATCCTTCGCTGCCCGATCAGCGACTGATCTTCCCGCTTGCCGAGCTGCTCGATGTGGAGCAGATAGGTATTTCGCTTACGGAAAACGGAGCTATGTATCCCCAGTCATCAGTCTGCGGACTCTATCTTGCCTCGCCGCATGCGCGATACTTTATAATAGAATAAAAAAATCCCGCTTTTTTGAGCGGGATTTTTTTGTGTATGTCATTTGATTAAAACTCCAGATACAGGGGCTCGGGGAAGTGCATGCCGTAGAGAGTGAGTCCCTCGGCCTTTGCCATCTCGATAACCATCTTGCGTGAGGCTACAGCCTGCGCATGATCCATATCGAAGCGTGCGCATACCTCGGGATGCTCCAGCTGCAATGCTACGCCGTGCATAATATCGCCTACGATAAGATTCTTCTCTGCACGGTAGATTGTGTGACCGGGTGTGTGTCCGGGTGCTGCAATAGCCTTAATGCCGCAGGGCAGAGCATACTGCTCATCGAAAATTACCACCTTGTCGCCATATGCCGAGATCATGGCACGCATCTGTGCCGAACGCTCCTCACCCATGGCAATCCAACCGTCATACTCAGCCTTGGGAATGTAGAGTGTAGCATTCGAAAATACTGCCTTGCCATCCTTGGTCATGCCACCGATGTGGTCGCCATGCATGTGAGTAATCATCACGTAGTCCACATCTGTAGGCTGAAGGCCATTGGCTGCGAGTGTGGGGATAAGCTGCGAATCATCGTTGCCGTTGCCCGCATCGAAGAGAATCTGCTTGCCATCGGTATTGATAAGGAAGGTTGATACCGATGCGGGTACTCCATCCTCCAGACCAAGTGAAGAGATCAAACCCTCGGGGGCAGTGTCGGCAAAGAGCGCTGCGGCCATAATGCGTGGCTGAGCGTTGTCCTGAATTCCGATAACCTCATATGAAGGTGCACTCTGGCACGAGGTGATAAGTGCCATACAGGCTCCAATCACAAAAGCAAATGATAAGCGTTTCATTCTCTTTGAAGTTTAGTTTAGAGTGTTATACTATTACAAGCCACGGTTGCGGAGCAGAGCGTCGATCTGAGGCTCGCGACCACGGAAGTTCTTGTACATGGTCATACCGTCGTCGATACCACCAGGAGTGAGGACATACTTGCGGAACTTAGCAGCAACCTCCTGATTGAAGATGTCGCCAGTCTCGGCAAATGCGTCGAACGCATCAGCATCCAATACCTCTGCCCACATATAGCTATAGTAACCAGCAGTGTAGCCACCACCCAGTGTGTGAGAGAAGTTAGTCATACGGTAACGGGGCAAAATCTGTGAGGGAATACCACGCTCAGCCAACTTCTCAGCCTCGAACTCCATAACGTTCAAATCGGCGGGAACCTCGGTCAAAACGTGAAGATCCATATCGCTGAGCGATGCGGCAACGTACTCAACGGTAGCGAAGCCCTGACCATACTTAGCACTCTCCTGAATCTTGTTTACGAGCTCCATAGGAATAATCTCGCCAGTCTGATAGTGCTTTGCATATACTGCCAATACCTCAGGCTCGAATGCCCAGTGCTCGTTGATCTGTGAGGGCAACTCCACAAAGTCACGCTCGGTGCCACCTGCGCCGTTGTAGCGTACGTCGCGCATAAAGCTGTGCAATGCGTGGCCAAACTCGTGGAACATAGTCTCTACGTTGTCGATGCTCTGCAATGCGGGAACATCACCCGAGGGAGCAGTCATATTACAGCAGTTAACAACGATGGGGATGATGCGCTCCTCTCCGTCGTAGCTCTGGCCACGGAACGAAGTACACCATGCACCAGCATTCTTGCCATCGCGGGGGAAGTTGTCGCTGTAGAAGATAGCGATAGTAGTGCCGTCGCGGTCGATAACCTCGTAAGCCTTAGCTGTGGGCTCGTATGAGGGAACCTCAGCGGTGATCTCCTTGAACGTGAGGCCGTAGAGCTTGTTGGCAACGTAGAAGATACCCTGCATTACGTTGTTGATCTCGAGGTATGCGCGAATCTCCTGCTCATCAACGGCATACTTAGCCTGCTTTGCCTTATCCTGGTAGTACATGAAGTCCCAGCCCTCGGGCTCGAATGACTTGCCCTCCTTGCGAATCTCAGCACGGATGTCGGCAATCTCCTCCTTAGCCTTCTTTACGGCGGGCTCCCATACCTGATCCAGAAGGTTGTAAACAGCCTCGGGAGTCTTGGCCATACGATCCTCCAATGCCATCTCGGCGTATGTGTTGTACCCCATCAACTTAGCCTTCTCCAGACGCAGAGCAACCAACTTGGCAGAGATAGCCTTGTTGTCGTACTCGTTGTCCTGGTTACCACGGTTGTAGTATGCCTTATATACCTTCTCGCGCAACTCGCGGTTCTCGCAGTACTGCAGAACGGGGTTGCAGCTGGGGCGCTGCATGTTGAACATCCACTTGCCCGGCTGACCGTTGTCGGCAGCCATCTTCGCTGCAGCGTCGATGTTTGCCTGGGGCAGACCCTTCAACTCCTCGAGTGAGTTAGCCACAACGAATGTGTTGTTGGTCTCGTGCTGGAGGTTCTGTGAGAATGTAAGCTGCAACATAGAGATCTCCTGATTCAAAGCGCGGAGCTTCTCCTTGTCGGCGTCGCTGAGCTCAGCACCGCTATTCACGAAACGCTTGTAGGTGTTCTCCAGAACGGTCTTCTCCTCAGCTGTGAGTGTAAGGTTATCCTTCTGCTCATATACAGCCTTCACGCGAGCGAAGAGCTCGGGGTTGAGGTTGATATCGTCGCTGTGAGCTGATGACAGGGGCGACATCTCCTTCTGCAGGGCACGAATCTCGTCGTTTGAGTTACTGCTTGACAGGGGGCTGAATGTGCCGCGAACCTTGCGCAAGGTAGCACCGCACTGATCCAGTGCTGCTATGGTGTTGGCATAGGTAGGAGCCTCGGGGTTGTTGATGATAGCCTCGATCTCAGCCTTCTGCTCCTCCATGCCGCGAAGCATACCCTCGCGATAGTGGTCGATTGTAATCTCCGAGAAGGGAGCAATACCGAACGGAGCGGTAAACTCGTTGAAAAGCGGATTGTCCGATTTCTTGCTGCCGCAACCGCAAGCGGCAATGGCTACTGCTGCCATAATGATGTGTTTTGTAATCTTCATATTGTTGTTCAAATTTTGGTCTTTGTGGCAAATATAAGAAATTAAAATTGAAATCTTTGCGTCGAATTAAAAATTATTGATCACATCGCACTGGCACTGCGAGAGGATCTCGATGCAACGCTCAATATCGCTGGGGCGGATCACTACGTTGGCTCTGTCATCCTCAGCGAAGGCATACATGTACTCAATGAATATATTCTGCTCCGACAGACGATCCAGAATGGTTGACAGCGCACCGGCCTCATTTCGGCATTTGATGCATACTACATCGGTGAGCATAACGGCGAAGTTAGCCTCGCGAAGCACCTCCACGGCCTTGTCAACCTCTGCTACGATAAGTCGCAGAATGCCGAAGTCGGTGGTCTCGGCCATACTGAATGCCTGCATGTTGATGCCTGCACGGCTCAGAATCTTTGTCACCTCGTTGATTCTTCCGGTCTTGTTCTCCAGAAAGATCGATAATTGCTTGATTTTCATATCTTGTGCGTTTTACTATTTCAGTTGGCGATTATCTATCACGTGCTTGCCCTTGCCCTGGCTGCGCTCGATGCTTCCGGGCTCCATCAGGCGTACGTCGGCGCTGATCGAGAGTACGCTCTTCAGACGGTCTGCCAGACGCTTCTTCATTGCCAGCATGCGGCCGATGTCGTCGCTGAACTGCTCGCGACGCACCTCAACCTGTACCTGCAATGTGTCGAGGTTGTTAACGCGATCAACAACAAGCATATATTGGGGCTCGAACTCCTGCATCTCGAGGATGACACTCTCGACCTGTGAGGGGAATACGTTGATGCCGCGAATGATAAGCATATCGTCGCTGCGACCAACTATGCGGCCCATCTTAATGGATGTACGTCCGCAAGCACACACCTCATCATGCAGCGTGCACAGATCCTTGGTGCGGTAGCGCAGCAAGGGCATGCCCTCTTTTGTGAGAGTGGTGAATACCAACTCGCCCTGCTCGCCGTTGGGCAGCTGCTCCAATGTCTCGGGATTGATGATCTCGGGATAGAAGTGATCCTCGTTGATGTGTGAGCCGTTCTGCTCCTGACACTCATATGAGACACCCGGGCCCATAATCTCGCTCAAACCGTAGAGGTTAAAGCCCTTAATGCCGAGTCGTTGCTCAATCTCATGGCGCATATTCTCGGTCCATGGCTCAGCACCGAAAGCACCCACGCGCAGACCCAAATCCTCTTTCTTGAGTCCCATTTTGTCCAGAGTCTCGGCAAGATATAGGGCGTATGAAGGTGTACAGGCAATGCCCGAAATTTTCAGGTCGCGGATAAGGCGGATATGCTTCTCGGTGTTTCCCGTCGATGTGGGGATAACTGTTGCTCCGAGGTTCTCGACGCCATAGTGCGCTCCCAGACCTCCCGTGAAAAGACCGTAGCCGTAGCTTACCGAGAAGGTGTCGTCGCGCGTAACGCCATATGCTGTCAGGGCGCGTGCCATGACCTCCGACCATACGGCCAGATCCTTGCGTGTGTAACCGACGATGGTGGGGTTGCCCGTGGTGCCTGACGATGCGTGTACACGCACAATCTCCGACGGGGGTGCTGCCTGCAGACCGTAGGGATAGTTGTCGCGCAGATCCTGCTTGGTGGTGAAGGGCAACTTTACGATGTCGTCAATACTCTTTATATCCTCAGGTGCTACATCCATCGCCTGCATCTTGTGACGATAGAAGGGTACGTTATGATAGACATACTGTACCAGCTTCTGCAACCGCTTACTCTGCAGGGCTCGCATCTGCTCGCGACCCATGCACTCTTTGTTTGGGTTCCAAATCATAACCTAAATATTTCTCAGTTCCTAACCTAACTTAACTTTTATAGCGGGTGATCCTCCTTGAATGCCCGCATGCGCTCCTCCATTACGGGGTACAACTCCTCGCGCATACGCGATGTGCAGGCTCTGACGCCCTGCTGCTCGCTACCCGTTGTTGAGAGTGATATGCTGCTCACACCATAGTAGAGCAACTCCTTGAGCAGGTCGCCGCCGCTCATGGTGCCGTAGCCGATGGTGAAGAAGAATCCATCACCCACTCGCTCGGTTGCATCATTGTCGTAGACGATGTGGAATCCGTTGTCGGTAAAGATACGCTTCATGCGCTCGGCACGAACGGCATATTCGCGTGTATCCTCCACAAAATTTATCTCACCCTCGGTCGAGAGACGCAACATCTCGGCATAGGCGTACTGCGTAGAGGCCGTACAGCCCGATGTGATCATATAGAGAATGGATGCCACAAGCGTCTGGCCAAATACTCCGGCATCGTTGTATCGCTCGGCAAGAGCAGGGTAGTGCTTCTCGAAGAGCTTGTCGCTGATGCAGATCAGAGCCATGCGCTGACCAGCATAACTGAATATCTTTGACGATGAGAGCATCAGAATGTAATTATCCGTATAGTGTGCTACCGTAGGTGGATAGGGCGGACGGAAGGGGTGACCCATATCGCGACGGAAGTCCATGCAGAAGTATGCCAGATCCTCCATGACGATGGTGTCGTATTTGGTGGCCAGCTCGCCTATAATCTTCAGCTCCTCATCCTCCAGGCATATCCATGCCGGGTTGTTGGGGTTTGAGTAGACGATGGCGGCTATGTCGCCTGCAGAGAGCATCTCCTCCAGCTTCGCGCGCAGACGCTCACCGCGGTAGTTGTAGATGTCGAACTCCACCCACTCGGCTCCGATCACTCTGAGCTGCGACTTCTGAATCGGGAATCCGGGATCGATAAATAGCACCTTGTCCTTGCCCGGTATGCGCTGTGTGCAGGCAATGAACGAACCGAACGAGCCGGCCACGCTGCCAACGGTAGGAACACACGAACGGGCAGAAACATCTACGTTGAGGAATGCCTTAACGAATCGCGAAGCCTCATACTTTAGCTCTGCTACGCCTGCCGCTGCAGGGTATTGCGAGCCAACACCTCTATCCAGAGCGGCCTTCTCGGCCTCCACGCCACGTTGATTCACGGGCAGACCTGGCGAGCCCTGATCCATACGAATGAAGGGTATGCCAGTGGCCTTCTCCAGGTATTGGGCTACGAGCAACACCTCGCCAATTGTGGCGTGCGAGAGGTCGGCAATGTGCAACTCCTCGACTGCGCGGGCAACCAATTCTTCGCTGAATATCTTCATTTTTCTCTACTTTACTGCGTTAAGTCCCAAATCAAAGGCTCTCTGATTCTGCTCGACGACTGCCGCACCCTTCGATGCAAATACATGGGCAATACTCTCGCGCAGAGCCTCGGCCGACAGAATCTCAATATACTTGGCCGCCATGCCCAGCAGGATGATATTTGCACTCTTGGGCAGCGAGTTCTCCTTGGCCACATCCTCGATGGGCATGATAGCCGTATGTGGCAGCGCCTGCAATTCGGCCATCAGAGCCTCCTCGTCGGGATAGTTGGGAATATTCTTAAACGGATGTGATGAGGTGACCACACACCCCTCGGCATGCAGATAACCTACGTATCGCAGAGCCTCCATTGGCTCCATCGATATGATGAGGTCGGCTGCGCCCTGTGCTATAAGGTCCGAGTAGATCTCATCGGTAGAGAGGCGCAGATTTGACTGCACATCTCCGCCACGCTGGCTCATGCCGTGAACCTCGGCCTGCTTGAGGTTGATGCCCCGACGTGCGGCGGCATCGCCTATGATGGTGGCAATGGTCAGGATGCCCTGGCCTCCCACACCTGCCAATATGATATCTTTCTTCATTACTCTTGTGCTCTCTTTTGACGAAGTTTACGATTCAGTGTCTGTATGCACTCGCGGCGGGGAATAATAACCGAAACGCCCTTATACTCTATCTCCTCACGAATGATGGCCGTGATCTCCTCCATGTTCTTCTTCAGGGGTACCACCACGCGTACATGCTCGGGCTCAACACCCAGACCCAGGCATATAGCCTCAAACTTATTTGTTCCGGCTGAGTCCTGACCGCCCGTCATGGCCGTCGTGAGGTTATCCGAGATGATGATGGTGATGTTGGCGTTGTCGTTTACGGCATCGAGCAGACCCGTCATGCCCGAGTGGGTGAATGTAGAGTCGCCGATAACGGCTATGGCTGGGTGCAGACCTGCGTCGGCAGCACCTTTGGCCATGGTGATTGAAGCGCCCATATCCACACATGAGTCGATGGCACGGAAGGGGGGCAGTGCGCCCAGTGTGTAGCAACCGATGTCGCCGAAGATGCGAGCATCCTTATACTCTGCTGCCACCTTGTTCAGTGCATCGTAGACATCTCTGTGACCGCAACCCTGACAGAGTGCAGGGGGGCGGGGTACAACATTCTCGGCCGCAGCAAAAGCTGGTGCAGAGGTGTGTCCGAGTGCCTTGCCTACGTTGTCGGGCGTAAGCTCACCCATGCGTGGCAGATCGCCTGTAAGACGTCCGAGTACGGGGTAGTTGCCTCCAACCAGTGAACGTACTTGCTCCTCGACAACGGGCTGACCATCCTCGGCTACGAGCAGTGAGTCGCACTCTGCTGCCAGAGCCTTGATCTGCTCTGCGGGTATGGGGTATTGTGAAACCTTCAGTACGGGGATGCCAGCCTGCATGGCGTTGCACTCCATGACATAGTTATATGCTATTCCGCACGCTATAATTCCCAGTTTGGCGCCTCCGTTGCCGCATCGACGGTTGTATGCAGATGCCTCGGCTGACTGCAAGATGGCGGTCTGCTTCTCTACAAGTGAGGCGTATTGACGACGTGCATTGCCTGGCAAGAGTACCCAATGTGTACGCTCGCTGTCGGGATTCAGTCCGTTTTGAGCAAGGGGAGTTGTGGTGGCTACGCCAGCACGCGAATGAGCCAGGCGTGTCACTACGCGCATCAGCACGGGCAGACGCATCTGCTCGGAGAGCGAGTAGGCGTAGGGCATCATATCGTAGGCCTCCTGCTGTGATGAGGGCTCAAGTATGGGAATCATGGCAAACTTGCCATAGAAACGCGAATCCTGCTCGTTCTGCGATGAGTGCATCGATGGATCATCAGCTGCCAGCACAACCAGTCCTCCGTTGATGCCCGTAATGGCAGAGTTTACGAAGGCGTCAGCTGCAACGTTCATGCCCACATGCTTCATGCATACCAGAGCACGTTTGCCGGCATACGACATGCCGAGAGCCGCCTCCATGGCCGTCTTCTCGTTTGTGCACCAGCGACTGCGCACCTCAGGGGCGTTAAGCTGGATAAACTCCGTTATCTCGGTTGAGGGTGTACCGGGGTAGGCATACACTCCGCTTATGCCGGCGTGTATAGCGCCCAATGCTATGGCCTCATCACCCAAAAGTAATCTCTTCTGAATCATAACCTAACTAAATATCTGCATCCCGCAGTACGGGAAATTTTTCTCTGAATGCCTCCAAAGCCTCCATGTCAACATCTGCCGAGTCCTCCATCTCGGTGTTATCCTCGCATGAGGCTATCCTTCGGCCGTAGGGATCGATTATTACGCTGCCTCCGCAGTACTTGCACGCGGGATCCTCGCCTACACGGTTTACTCCCACAACGTAGCACTGATTCTCGATGGCACGTGCAACGAGCAGAGCGCTCCATGCTGCGATACGCGGCGTAGGCCAGCTGGCAACGTAGAGTATCATATCGTAATCGCCGCGGTTGCGTACCCATATGGGGAAACGCAGGTCGTAGCATATCTGCAACATAATCCTTACGCCTCTGAATTCTACTGTCTTGCGCTCATCTCCCGCCGTAAAGCGCAGATGCTCACCGCCGTAGGTGAATAGATGGTGCTTGTCGTAGGAGGTCACCTCGCCGTCGGGCTTAACAAAATAGAAGCGGTTGTAGTAGTGCCCATTCTCCTCTATAGCTATGCTGCCTGCTATGGCGGCATTTGTGGCAGCGGCTTTCTCTGTCATCCACTTGAGCGACAGGGAGTCGGCCCCCTCGGCTATGCCCTGGGGCTCGGTGCAGAAACCCGTCGAGAACATCTCAGGCAAGACGTATAGGTCTGCACCAGGGTTGCGGTCGATGGCCTGGTTGAGCCTTTCGATGTTAAGCGAGGGGTTGGCCCAAGCTATATCGCGCTGTAGTATGGTAACTCTCATATTTAGGGTGACTTTGAATTTGCAAATATAGCAATTATAGTTTAAAATTGAAAGCGAATCAAATTTTGTAGTCGGCAGAGCAAAAAAACGCCCTACTCATGTGTCGGTAGCCATTTTTTTCATATCTTTGTCCTTGTAGGGCCAATTTTTACTCATTATAAGGTATAATTAGCCTGCTAACCATTACAGAAAAAGTACAGAAAATCCTTAAAATTTTGTATACCATGAAACGATTTTTCTTTCTTTGCGCAGTGATGGCAATGGCCTTTACCGCGTCGGCACAGCAGTCGTGGGTTAACGAGACCTACAATCCGCAAGCCAATACCGAGGGACTTGCTCCTATGGGTGCACGTGTGATCTCTCCCGAGGTACACGACAATCATACCGTAACCTTCCGCCTTGTGGCTCCCAATGCCCAGAAGGTGGTGGTGCGTGGTACAATGTTTACTGGCGGCATGGAGGCCAAGAGCGCTGAGATGACCAAGGACGACAAGGGCGTATGGTCGGTGACTGCCGGTCCGTTCACCCCCGATGTCTATACCTACACTTTCAACGTTGATGGCATGAGCATCGTCGATCCCGCCAATACGTTGCACAACCATGGTACGATGCCTGCATCGAGCTTGCTCTATGTTCACGGCGACGGCCCTGCATACTACGATCCCAACCCCAATGTTGCGCACGGTTCTGTTACAACAAGCTACTACAACTCAACCGTTACAGGCGGCCTGCGTACCATTTTGGTATATACACCTCCCCACTACGATCCCGCCAAGAAGTACCCCGTGCTCTATCTGATGGGTGGCTCGGGCGAGGCTGCCGACTCATGGTATAAGTATGGTCAGGTGAACTGGATCATGGACAACCTCATTGCTGAGGGTAAGATTGAGCCTACAATCGTTGCCATGGTAAACAACCAGATCGTTCACCGCTCATCACCCAACCACAGCCAGCTCTCATTCAAGATGATGGAGCGCGAGTAGAAGGAGTGCATCATCCCCTGGGTGGACTCACACTACAGCACAATTGCCAATCGTAAGGGTCGTGCTCTGTCAGGCCTTTCAATGGGTGGCCGCCATACACAGTATATCGGCTTCCGTAACCCCGAGCTCTTCGGCTCGCTCGGTATCCTGAGCGCCGCTCTGACCGCTGCCGATGAGAAGGCATTCGGCGAGGATGCAGTGGCTATGGGTCGCGATGCGAAGGCTTTGAAGGATGCTGCCTACGACTATATCTTCATTGGTGCAGGTGTTTACGAGACCAACGATACGGCTCGCCATACATTGCTGCACAAGCAGTTGGAGGAGTTGGGCGTTAAGCACGACTACTATATCGGCGGTTTCAGCGCTCATGACTTTATGACATGGCGTCACCTGCTCTATTATCAGTTCCTGCCCAACCTTTGGAAATAATATATAAACGATAGATTATGAAAAAGCTATTTCTTGCACTGCTCCTGGCGGGTGGTGCTGTAGCAGCACAGGCCGAGGAGGCACGTCTGCTGCGTTTCCCGGCTACGAATGGTAAGGATGTGGTCTTTACCTATGCCGGCGATTTATATAGAGTCCCCATTGCGGGTGGTGAGGCTACACGTCTTACCTCGCACGTGGGTACAGAGATGTTTGCTCGTTTCTCGCCCGATGGCCAGCAGATTGCCTTTACGGCGCAGTATGATGGCAACACCGAGGTATATCTTATGCCCAAGATGGGTGGAGAGCCCGAGCGTTTGACCTATACTGCAACCAACGAGCGCGATGACATCGGCGACCGTATGGGTCCCAACAACATCGTGATGACATGGACACGCGATGGAAAGAACATTCTCTTCCGTAACCGTATCAGCGACGGCTTCAGCGGTAAGTTGTGGTCGGTATCTGCAGAGGGTGATATGCCCGAGCAGTTGCCTCTGCCCGAGGGTGGTTTCTGCTCTTACTCTCCCGATGGCAAGAAACTGGCATACAACCGCGTTATGCGTGAGTTCCGCACATGGAAGTATTATAAGGGTGGTATGGCCGACGATGTGTGGGTGTACGATCCCGCATCGAAGAAGGTGGAGAACGTCACCAACAACGTGTCACAGGATATCTTCCCTATGTGGATTGGCGAGGAGATCTTCTTTATCAGCGATCGTGACCGCACGATGAACCTTTTTGTTTACAACACCGCTACAAAGAAGACCGAGAAGGTGACCAACTATTCGGACTACGATATCAAATTCCCCTCGACCGATGGTTCAATCATCGTCTATGAGCAGGGTGGCTATATCTTCAAGTTTGACCCCAAGACCCGCAAGGCAGAGAAGATCTCTATCACACTTAATGGTGAGAATCGCTACGCCCGCGTGGAGATGAAGAACGTGGCTGACAAGATGACATCAGCATCACTCTCGCCCGATGGCAAGCGCGTAGCTGTAACGGCTCGTGGCGAGGTCTTCAATGTGCCTGTGGAGAAGGGTGTAACACGCAACATCACCCGCACATCGGGTGCTAACGAGCGTGGCGCTAAGTGGAGTCCCGATGGTAAGTGGATCGCCTATATCAGCGACCGTACGGGTGAGACCGAGGTGTGGTTGCAGGGCGAGGATGGCGAGCCTCAGCAGCTCACTAAGGGTAGCGATACCTACATCCGTCAGGTGATCTGGAGCCCCGACTCAAAGACTCTGCTTTATACCGACCGCAAGAATCGTCTGGTGGCTGTCGATGTAGCATCGAAGAGCAAGCAGACGCTGATGCAGAATCCCAATGGCGAGCCTTCGGGTGTGGCTTATTCGCCCGACAGCAAGTGGCTCACATATACGAAGAGCGCCGAGAACGAGATGAGTGTAATATATGTATATAACATCGCAACGAAGAAGGAGTATCCCGTAACGGAGCGTTGGTACTCATCGTCGGCTCCCGTATTCAGCACCGATGGTAAGTATCTTATCTTCACTTCGGCACGCGACTTCAACTCTACATATAGCCAGACCGAGTGGAACCACATCTATACCCGCATGAATGGTGTATATATGGCTATGCTTGCCGAGGATACCCCCTCGCCGCTGCTTCCCACCGATGGCGCTGTAGATGCGGCCAAGAAGCCCGAGGGCGAGGTTGTTGTAAAGATTGATCCCGAGAACCTGCCCGGACGTATCATCAAGTTGCCGCTGGCGGCTGGTTCATACCGCAACTTCTTCTCTGATGGTAAGAAGGTATATTACGCTGCCGCAGGTGGTACGAAGGCCTTCGACCTGAAGACACAGAAGGAGGAGACCGTTGCCGATGCATCGTTCACTATAACTCCCGGTAGCAAGAAGGCTCTCTTTACCAGAGGCCGTCAGATGTTCGTTGCTGACTTCCCCACAGCCAAGGCTAATCTGAAGGATGCAGTTAACACGAAGGATATGGTTGCTCACGTCGATTATATGGAGGAGTGGGCACAGATCTACGATGAGGTGTGGCGCGCATTCCGTGATGGTTTCTATCTGGAGAATATGCACGGTATTGACTGGAAGGCTATCAAGAAGAAGTATGAGGTGCTTGTCCCCTATGCCAAGACTCGTCTCGATCTGAACTACATCATCGGTGAGATGATTTCGGAGGTAGGTTGCGGTCACGCATACGTAAATCCTGGTGAGGTGCCTGCCCTGGAGCGTATTCCTATGGGTCTGCTCGGTGCTGAGCTGAAGCGTGATAAGAGCGGTTTCTTCCGCATCGAGAAGATTCTGCCTGGTGGCGTATATAGCCAGACACTGCGTTCGCCTTTGGCAGAGCCCGGCGTAGGCGTTAAGGAGGGTGACTATATCGTTGCCATTGACGGTGTGCCCACATCGAGCGTGAAGAATATCTATAAGTTGCTCGTAGGCAAGGCTAACGTCTTGACCGAGCTCAGCGTAAATAGCACTGCATCGGCTGCGGGTGCCCGTAAGGTTGTTGTAAGCCCCATCGCTAATGAGTATCCTCTCTACCACTACAACTGGGTACAGGAGAATATCCGCAAGGTTGAGGAGGCTACCAACGGCAAGGTGGGTTATATCTACATTCCCGATATGAGTGCTGAGGGTCTGAACGAGTTTGCTCGTTACTTCTATCCCCAGCTGGATAAGGAGGCGTTGATTATCGACGACCGTGCTAACGGTGGTGGTAACGTATCGCCGATGATTATCGAGCGTCTGTTGCGTCAGGCTTACCGTATGACCATGTATCGTGGTCGCGAGAGCAACGGAACAATTCCCGATGCTACACACCACGGTCCTAAGGTGCTTTTGGTTGACAAGTACTCGGCTTCGGATGGTGATCTGTTCCCCTGGAGCTTCAAGGCTAACGACCTGGGTACTGTTATCGGTACTCGCACATGGGGTGGTATCGTGGGTATCAGTGGCTCACTGCCCTATATCGACGGAACGGATGTTCGCGTACCCTTCTTTACAAACTACGACGCCAAGACTGGCGAGTGGATTGTGGAGAACCACGGTGTAGATCCCGATATTCTGATTGACAACAATCCTATCAAGGAGTTCGCTGGCGAGGATGAGCAGCTCAATAAGGCTATTGAGGTAGCTCTTGAGCAGATCAAGAACCGCAAACCTCTGCCCAAGACTCCCGCACCACGTACTATGAAGGATCTGGGTTGGTAGAAATACAATTTCTGATAAACAGATAAATGAAAATAGGCTGCTCCTTTCGGGGC
>JAGBYV010000227.1 GCA_017628595.1 Alistipes sp. | reverse complement strand
GTTAGCCCAACCTACGGTCTGGAACATAGACCCAACACCGTGATTGAGGTGCAACCACAAGCCAGCCAACCATACGATGTAGAGTACAACGTTGTACCACTTCGAGAAAGTGAACTCGATACGAGCAGCACCGTCGGTGGGTGAAAGACCCAAAGCGTTCTGGTGGTGACCCATAAGCTCTACGAACATCATCTTTGACCAGAAGTGGCAGAGGTGCAGGAGCAAACCTACAACTACGATGAAGCCCAACAGAAGCATATTCTTTGATGCCCACTCAACACCGGGCTCGTTAACGGTTACAGCATAACGCTGAGTACCGCGAGCCTTGTAGTTGTTTACGGTAAGAATCAAAGCATACACAAAGTGAAGCACAACCATAGCACCCAACGCTACTGTTGCAGCAACAGCATACCAGTTGGCGCCAAGGAATGCGCATACCATGTTGTAACCCTCTGCGCTAACAAGTGCTACGAGGTTCATAGACATGTGGAAAAGAAGGAAGAGTACCAGGCAGCAACCCGTTACACTCATCACCAACTTTTTACCAAGAGATGAATTGCATAAAAAACAGCTCATAATTTAAAGATTTTGTTTATTTTTGTTTGTGAAATTGTTTTTGCATAATTCAGTGCAAAGATAATAATTGTTTGCACAATAACAAATAATAGCGAGGGGTATTTTGTGGGTAAAGGTCGATAAATGCGTCTAAAATGGAAAAGAAAAAGATACGTCAAAGAATAAAAGCCGAGGTTTTGTCGCTTTCGGCCGATGAGAAAACTGCGCAATCATGTGCCGTAATGGCTCGTCTGCGCTCTATGATTGCTGATCGTAAGCCCCAGGTTGTGGCACTCTTTTCGCCCCTTGCCGATGAGGTGCAGATAGCGCCTTTGGCCGATTTGCTGGCGCAGGATTATCGAGTGCTGTTGCCTCGAGTGGGCGATCGGGCAGATGGGACGCCCGAGATGGAGTTTTTCGATTATACCCCTAAGTCAATGGCATCGGGAGCATATGGCATCAGCGAACCGCAGGGCGGGAAGCCCTGTCGAGCAGAGGAGATTGATCTGATGGTTGTGCCCGGCGTGGCATTTACCCGTGAGGGTGTACGCCTGGGACGTGGTAAGGGGTATTACGATCGCTATCTCTCGCGTGAAGGTATGCGAGCCTACACCATTGGTGTGTGTTATGAGTGTCAGTTGATGGAGCAGTTGCCTTGCGAGGAGTATGATCGCAAGGTGGCGGTTGTTGTTGCGGGGGAGTAAGAATTTTCATACATTTGCATTATGAGTAGTCGCGAAGATATATTGCGTGAGCAGGTGGCCGCCTTGCCCTTGGACCCTGGTGTGTATCAGTTTCTGGATCGCCAGGGCGAGATCATCTATGTCGGTAAGGCAAAGTCGCTGCGCAAGCGCGTCTCTTCGTACTTCGTTAAGAATAAGGATCATACCGCCAAAGTGCGTGTGCTGGTCAAGCAGATCTGCGCCATCCGCCATATTGTCGTTGGTAGTGAGCAGGATGCTCTGTTGCTGGAGAACTCTCTTATCAAGACGCATAAGCCACGCTATAATATTCTGCTCAAGGATGATAAGACCTACCCGTGGATTGTTCTTCGCCGTGAGAATTTCCCGCGTGTGGAATCTACCCGACAACTGCGCCACGATGGTTCGCAATATTTCGGCCCCTATGGCTCTATCTCGATGCAGCGCTCCGTGCTGGAGTTTATCCGCGAGGTTGTCCCCTTGAGAACCTGTAAGTTAAATCTCGCGCCACAATCCATAGCGCGAGGCAAATATGGTGTCTGCCTGCAGTATCATTTGGGCAATTGCAAGGGCCCGTGCATCGGCGAGCAGAGCGAGGAGGAGTATAGCCAGCTGACCGACATGGTAAAGGATGTACTGAAGGGCGATTTGCGTCCCGTGCGTCGTTACCTTGAGGAGAATATGCTCTCGGCGGCTGCCGACCTGCGTTTCGAGGCGGCACAGCGATTCAAGCAGCGTCTGGATGCGCTGGAGAACTATCAGAGTCGCTCGGTGGTGGTGAGTGCCAGGATTGTCGATTGCGACATCTTCTCGCTGCTTGAGGATGACGATGTGGCATATTGTAACTTCATCCGTCTGCGCCACGGCTCTATTGTGGCTCTGCATACGGTGCGCCTTACGACGGGTGTGGACTCCACGCGTGAGGATATGCTCTCGATGGCTATTCAGTATATTGTCGAAAATGTTGCTCACGACCTCTCGCGCGAGGTTATAGTGCCCTTCCTGCCCTCGGCTGCCATCCTGTTCGATAAGGTGGTCTTCACCGTGCCTAAGCGTGGCGAGAAGGCCGAGTTGCTGGAGTTCTCGCTCAAGAGTGCGCGTATCTATCGTGCCGAGCAGATGAAGAACCTCGAAATCAAGAATCCCGAACGTCATACCGAGCGCCTGATGAATGCCATGCAGCGTGAGTTGCATCTTGATCATCAGCCCCGCCATATAGAGTGCTTCGATAACTCTAACCTACAGGGAACCAACCCTGTAGCTTCGTGTGTGGTCTTCCGCGACGGAAAGCCCTCACGCAAGGAATATCGCCACTTCAACGTAAAAACGGTTGTTGGTCCCGATGACTTTGCATCTATGCGCGAGATTGTCTATCGTCGTTACTCACGTCTTTTGGAGGAGGGTGCCGAGTTACCTGACCTGATCATTGTCGATGGTGGCAAGGGACAGCTCTCGAGTGCCTACGAGGTGCTGTGTGCGCTGGGCATTGAGAAGCGGGTGCCTATTGTTGGTTTGGCAAAACGCATCGAGGAGGTCTTCTATCCCAACGACCCCGAACCCTACTACCTGAGCCGCACGGGTGAGCCGTTGAAGGTGGTGTGTCATATTCGCGATGAGGCGCATAGGTTCGGTATTACGTTCCATCGCCAGAAACGCAGTCAGACATTTATCAATAGCGAGCTGGAGCAGATCCCGGGCATCGGTTCAAAGAGCCTGAATGCGCTGTTGCGTCGTTTCCGTACGGTGGCAAAGGTGCGTGAGGCCTCGGAGGAGGAGCTGGCAGAGGTAGTCGGCACGGCACGCGCCCGCAAGATTATAGAGTATTTTAATCCCAAACAATAACCTATTATGAGAAAAACAATTTTATTATTGGCCCTTGCCGTTGCCTCTATATGCGGGGTTAAGGCGCAGAGTCTTACGCTGAAGGATATTTATATCCGTGATCCCTTCATTATGCCCGTAGAGAAGGAGGGTGTTTACTATATGTACGCCTCATCATCCACTTCGGAGAATGGTCAGACATATGGCGGTATGGTTGCATATAAGAGCCGCGACCTGAAGACGTGGGAGGGCCCCGTGCGTGTTTTCGACGTGCCACGCGATAACTGGATTACCGGTACGGTATGGGCACCCGAGGTACATCACTATAAGGGAAAGTATTATCTCTTCGGTACGCTCAATAGCGACATTCTGTGGAAGGGTACCGAGAAGGGACATCCTGCCTACTCGCACCGCGCTACGCAGATCTTCTGGTCGAAGCGACCCGATGGCCCGTTCCTGCCATTTGATAATAAGCATCCGCACACTCCGCTTGGCCAGATGTGCCTGGATGGCACGCTGTGGGTTGAGGATGGTGTGCCTTATATGATCTACTGTCACGAGTGGGTGGAGATGGGCGACGGTACGATGGAACTGGTTGAGCTGAAGAAGGATCTCTCGGCTACGGTGGGTCAGCCTATGCGCCTCTTTAATGCCTCGGCAGCAGAGTGGTCAACGGGCTCGGAGCGTGCCAATGGCTCGCGCACCTATGTAACGGATGGATGTTTCCTGTATCGCACCAGGACAGGCAAGTTGTTGATGATATGGTCGAGCTTTAAGAATGGCGACTATGCTATCGGTATTGCCGAGTCAACCACTGGCAAGGTTATCGGCCCATGGCGTCAGCAGGCTGAGCCTCTGTTCGATAAGCATGGTGGTCACGGTATGATTTTCCGCACTTTCGATGGTCGTTTGTGCGTCGTGTTGCATGCCCCGAACTCTCCCGCAGGCCAGGAGCGCGCTCACATCTTCGAGATTGAGGATCTGGGACACACCTTGCGTCTTAAGGGTGAAATTGCACAGTAGCATTTGAAATTCCAAGGAAAAGGCTGTCCATCGCGGACAGCTTTTTTTGTGCAGATCACAGAAGAATAAAAAAGGAGAAACCGTTAAGTTTCTCCTCTTTAGTAGGACGCCCCATCGAAATTTCTAACCGCTTTATAGAGGACTACGAGAGTGTTATTAGATTTATGAAGTGGCTTGATGATTGGAAACGATAATCAAAACTTCATTATTAAAACACATCAAGTGTATTCAATTTTTGGGTGTATTCAAAAAAGTCGGTAGTCACAATCAAGTGGCTACCGATTTCTGTATGCAGTTATATCAAAGAGTTATCTGACTAACCAGATGCTCATTGTAAGGTTACTTATTCAAAGTAAACTCAAACCTAAGACCGCCATTGGGTCTATTTGT
>JAGBYV010000226.1 GCA_017628595.1 Alistipes sp. | reverse complement strand
CAGGGTGGTTGATTGCATCGGGGTGCTTCTGTGTCTCGAGTGCCACCGACTCGCGGTAGTTAATAGGCTTGCCATACTTGCCATTGAAGAAGTTGCCGCTATAGAACTGAAGAGCCACCTGATCCGTAGCAACATCCATAGCACGACCCGACTGAGGCTCATAGAGTGTAGCCACGGTCTCCACCAGACCATTGTCCTCGCGCGAAAGAACCCAGTTCATATCGTAGCCACCGCCATTCTTAAGCTGCGCGTCATCGGCTCCGATACGCTCGCCAATTGCGTGAGGCTCACGGAAATCGAACGGAGTGCCGTCAACGGGCTGCAACTCGCCTGAAGGAATCAGACCTGCATCGGTGGGGGTAATCTTATCGGCCTTGATGGTGAGGATATGATCCTCAATAGTGCCGTTGCCCTCACCCTTGAGGTTGAAGAACGAGTGGTGTGAAAGGTTGACGATAGTCTTCTTGTCGGTCTTTGCGTGGTAGGTCACCTCGAACTCGTTCTCGGGAGTGAGGGTGTAGGTCATCGTGATGTCGAGATTGCCGGGGAAGCCATCCTCGCCATCCTTCGAGTGCAGAACCAGCGTGATGGCGTTATCGGCCACATACTCCACGTCCCACACAACCATATCGATACCCTTGTTACCGCCGTGCAATGAGTGGCCGTTGCTGTTCTGCGGGATGTTATACTTCACGCCATCCAACTCAAACTCGCCCTTGTTGATACGGTTTGCCACACGACCTACGGGAGCTCCGAGGAAGCGCTCGCCCGTATTGTTCACGTAGCGATCCAGCTTATCGTAACCCAGCACGATATCCTCCATATTGCCATCGCGATCGGGAGTCCACAACGACACCACACGACCACCGAAGTTGGTCACCTGCATAGTGATTGTGCCATTGGTGAGGGTGTAAAGTCCCACCTGCTTGCCGTCGATGGTAGCGGTAAAGTCCTCTGCCTTCATAAGGTTCAGTGCCGGCTGCTCTGCCTTAGGGGCATTACCGCCACAACCCATAAGCAGGGTTGCAGCGGCTAATGTACAAAGTATCTTTTTCATATTGTCCTATTTGTTAGGAAGTTCCATCTGGAAAATCTTGCGCACGCGCTCCATATCGTACTTCACGCCACGGTTGTAGTAGTAGATACCGTTCTGCTCCTGCTCAACATCGGTGAGCTGAGTGTAGCAGTAACCCCACATCTTGTCGCTCATCTCGATCAGTACGCGAACCTGAGCCTCCAGACGCTTGTAGAAGTCCTCCTTGGTCTGCGCTGCATCGCCATAGCCCCAAGCATCGCCCTCGGCAGGGTTAGCCTCCATACACTTGATACCACCGAACTCGTCGAGGATATAAGGAATCTCACCCTCATATACGGGGAATGTATAAGGATCATTCAGTACGCCGCGGTTGTAACCGATGTTACCACGAGGACGTGCCTGAACCTGAGGTGCGCGGGTAAACATCTTACCATCGTTGAATACGATCTGACGCAACTTCTCGGGATCCTGCTCGTAGTGGTGCTCAGTCCAGATGTCGGTCATAGTCTGCACGCCACCGCTCACGGTGTTGATAGGACGTGAGGGGTCGAGCTGCTTGGTGATGGTGTAGATATCAGCCTGGAAACGGGGGAACTCAGTCTCATCGGGCCAGAACTGCTCATTGAACGGAGTCCAGGTAACGATTGAGGGGTGGTTCATATCGCGAACAACCACATTGCGCCACTCGGCGATATAGTTACGAGCCGACTCGATGTTGTTGGCGTCGAAGCCCCAGCTGGGAGCCTCACCCCATGTCAGGTAACCCAACTTATCAGCCCAATAGTGGAAACGCTCCTCGAAGACCTTCTGGTGCAGACGTGCGCCATTGAAGCCAGCAGCCATCGAAAGCTCGATATCCTGCTTGAGTGCAGCATCCGAGGGTGCTGTCCAGATACCATCGGGATAGAAGCCCTGATCCAAAACCAGACGCTGGTAGAAAGGCTCGTTGTTCAAGTAGATCTTATTGCCAACGGTGTGGATCTTACGCATACCGAAGTATGAAGTAGCCTTGTCGATAACCTGACCGGCAGCATTCTTCAGAATAAACTCCACGTCGTAGAGGAAGGGTGAACCAGGAGCCCACAACTTAGCCTTCTTGATGGGAAGCGTAACGATTGAACCCGATGCTACGGGAGCTGTGTCGGTAGCAACGATCTTTGCGCCATCCTTAACGTTGATTGTAAGCACATCGCCTACAGCGTTGCGACGCATCGTCAGCTCCATAGATACTGTGCTGCGATCGATATCGGTGGTGTACTTCACACGCTTGATGCCTGTGGGGGCAACTGCCTCCATCCATACGGTCTGCCAGATACCTGTTGTACGGGTGTACATACACTCGAATGAGCCGTGACGCAGAGACTGCTTACCTGCCGACTGACGACCTGAACGCAGATCGCTCGATGCGCTAACCACGAGTGAGTGAGTCTTGCCAGCCTCTACGAACTTGGTGATATCAACAGAGAAAGAGTCTGAACCACCGAAGTGACGATCAACAAACTCGCCGTCGATATAAACCTCTGACTCGTAATATACGGCACCGAAATTCAACACTACATCCTTACCACTCCACTCAGCGGGGATAGTAATGTCGCGCTGATACCAGATGCAGGGGATAAACTCCTTGTGACCTACGCCCGAAAGCTCGCTCTCGGGAGCAAAAGGCACGATAATCTTACCATCGAAGCCCTCGCTCTTCATCAGGTTGCGCTCCCAACCTGTCTTTACGAGGTCGAGTGTATAGGTCCACTCACCATTAAGATTAACCCACTCGGCGCGCTCAAACTGAGGGCGGGGATACTCGGCACGAGGCACCTGAGCCATCGCACCAGCCCACATCATAAGGGCTGTAACTACTAAAAGAATCTTTTTCATTGTTTATCGTTTTTAAAGTTTATTATCTCTTACTGCTCGTAACCTTCAGCCTTCATCTGGAAGATAGCATGCACGCGCTCCATGTCGTACTTCTTCTCGCGGTTGAAGTAGTAAACACCATTCTGCTCCTGCTCAACGTCGGTGATCTGTGTATAGCAGAAACCGCAGATCTTATCGCTATGCGAGATGATAGCCTTCACCTGCGACTCCAGACGCTTGTAGAAGTCCTCCTTCGTCGCAGCGGCGTTACCATAACCCCAAGAGTTAGCCTCCGAGGGATTGGCCTCAGCACACTTAATACCACCAAACTCGTCGATGATGTAGGGCACCTTGCCATCGTAGTAGAGGAAATTCATCGCACGGGGAGCATTCTTTGCTGTGGGACCCTGAGGCTGGTAGAACTTCTCACCATCGAAGAGTTGCAGACGCAGTTTCTCGCCATCCTGCTCATAGCTGTGTGTTGTACAGAAATCAGAGGGGGCATACAAACCACCGCTCACGGTATTTACAGGACGTGAGGGATCGATCTGACGAGTGATATTATAGACGTCGGTAAGGAAACGACCCATCTCGTTGTCGGGCACCTCCCACTCCTCGTTGAAGGGGGTCCAGATAATCAGAGCCGGGTGGTTGCGGTCGCGCATAACGATATTGATCCACTCGGGAATAAAGTTACGTGCTGCGGCTACGTTGGCCGAGTTCTTACCCCACGATGCCATCTCACCCCACACGAGGTAACCAAGTTTATCGGCCCAATAATGGAAACGCTCCTCAAATACCTTCTGGTGCAGACGTGCACCATTGAAACCAGCCTCCTTCGACATCACGATATCGTGCTTGAGAGCCTCATCCGAGGGTGCAGTCCACACACCATCAGGATAGAAACCCTGATCCAAAACCAGACGCTGGTAATAGGGCTTGTTGTTGAGGTAAATCTTCGTGCCGTCGATATGAATCTTACGCATACCAACGTAGGCGTCAATCTTATCCAGCACCTTACCTTCGGCGCACTTCACCTCATATACCACATCGTAGAGGAAGGGCGATTCGGGACTCCATAGCTTAGCCTTCTTGATGGGAACCACTACGGGCAGGCCCTGCACGGCATTTGCCTCAACCTTGGCTACAACCTTCTCACCATCCTTAACTGTGATGGCCAGGCGGTTGCCATTGGCTACGCCGTAGAAGGTGGGAGTTACCACCATCTGGTTCTGATCGATATCGGTCAAAACCTGCACACGCTCCAGGCCGAACTTATCTACTGCCTCCATCCATACGGTCTGCCAGATACCTGTTGTGCGGGTGTAGAAGCAACCGTAAGACTCCAGACGTGACGACTGCTTACCTGCGGGCTGGTTGCCACCACGCACGTCGCTCACGGCGTGAACAACGAGGTTATGCTCCTTACCATCGGCAACGAACTCGGTAATGTCGTATGCAAACGAATCCGAGCCACCATAGTGGCGACCTACGAACTTGCCGTCGATATATACCTCCGACTCGTAATACACTGCGCCGAAGTTGAGTTTAATCTGCTTGCCGCTCCACGCAGCGGGCACCTGAATGGTGCGCTGATACCATACGGCGTTGATAAACTCCTTATGGCCGATACCCGAAAGGTCGCTCTCGGGAGCAAAGGGGACCAGAATCTTCTGATCGAAGCCCTTGCTATTATAGTAGTCGCGCTCGGCTCCCGTATTGGCCAAATCGAGTGTGAAGCTCCACTCTCCATTCAAGTTCACCCACGCCTCACGCTCGAACTGCGGACGCGGATACTCGGCACGAGGCTGTGCAAATGATGCTACGGCAAAAAGCAGTGTTGCCAGCGATAGAAATAGTGATTTCATAATTTATTAGAGCAATAATTTAGGTTAATATACATTTTTACAAAATTACGTTTTTTTTCATAAACCACAAAATAAAACCTCCTCCATTTATTG
>JAGBYV010000225.1 GCA_017628595.1 Alistipes sp. | reverse complement strand
GGTATGGTGATTGCTGCCGTAGGTTTCGCTGTAATGGCTGTTGCTTCTATGGGTCTTTTGACACCCAATGAGCAGGCTGCCGCTGGTGATGCAGGTACATTCGTTTCAGCAAACTGGTTGATTTCTACATACCTCGTATTGACATTTGCCGAGTTGTTGCTCTCGCCGATGGGTATCTCGTTCGTATCGAAGGTTGCTCCTCCCAAGCTCAAGGGTATGATGATGGGTGGCTGGTTCGTAGCTACTGCTATCGGTAACATGCTCGTAGCTGTTGGTGGTCTGTTGTGGGGCGGTCTTCCCTTGTGGATCGTATGGTCAGTATTTATCGTACTGTGCCTCGTCTCTGCAGCATTCATGTTCGCTATGATGAAGCGTCTGGAGAGCGCTACAAAGTAATCGCAATACAGAACAAAAAGAAAAGGTTGTCATGTCTGACAACCTTTTTTTTATCCCCTTACTTGGTCTCATCGATCGAATTACCCTGAATGGTAATCAACCGAAGTTTGGTCGAGGGCTCATTGGAATAGATCTGCACGGCCTTGTGGAAAATACCAGGTTCGGCCTTATGCGGCTCATACTTAATCTTAATGACGGCCGACTTGCCTGGCATCACAGGCTTGCGCGAGTATGTGATTGTCATGCACGAGCACGACTTGGTAATCTTCTTGATCACCAGCGGAGCATCGCCATCGTTGGTAAAACGAAACTCCTTGATAAGGTCACCACCCTGACGCTTCACATCACCGAAGTTGTGTGTCGAGGTATCGAAGCTCATGCGAGGCCCACGCTGCTGCGCCCACAGGCCACAACAGACAAGGCTGAGAAGAAGTGTAAGTAAAACTCTACGCATAATTAGTTCAATCTGAAATTATAGGTTATCGTACCACCCTGCGCAAAACTGCGACTCTCGGTAAAACGGGCACGCTTGGCCGCCTCGATGGCAGCCGCAATAAGTGCAGCATCGGACGATGTGGAGCCCTTGGGCTCGTAGGCAGCCGTCTGAACGTGACCATGCTGATCGACGGTCACACGAATGACAACCTTACCACTCGCATTACCCGGGTATGAGGGCACGGGCAGATTGCCCACAAGACCACGGCCTCGCAAGCCCTCGTCGAGCTGATCATTACCCACAGGGTTCAGTCCGCCACCGGTGCCCTGCGCAAGGTTCTCTTCGCCCTGCTCGGCATAGGGATTACCCAGATCCTCGGGCTCATCGACGCCATCGGAATTGCTCTGGAACATGGCACGGCGATTGATGGTCTGCGTTACGGGATCGGTACCCGACACCTGCTGCGAGTTCTGCACGGTAGTGGATATGCGCTCATGTCGCGGCGACTCGGTACTGATCACAGGCTTGGGGCGCGGAGGCTCCTCGATCTGCTCGATCTCGATTACCATCATCTCGGGCACCTCAACCACAGTGATTGGTATATATATAAGGAGCAACAGAGCCGCAACCACAATAGCGTAGAGCGCTGCGGCAACACCACCATAGAGTTTGGGGCGGTCGTCCTTTTCGTCGTAATATCTCATTTCAGTGCGCGTTAATGTATAACGGGTTTAGACGATATATTTAGGGCATATCACTCCCTCAAAGAATACAAAAAAAAGCTATAACAGAGGGGATTCGTGGCTTGCGAAGTGCGAGAAAGCGGAGTTTACTTGAAGTAAATGAGCATTTCGAGCGCAAGCGTAACGCAGTAATCACCCCGTTAGAGTATTTTTTAAGGTTGGGTTGCGGCTATAAGCTTGTAACCATTATCCTTGGCTATATTCATCACCTGCACAATCTCATCCCACTCGACGGTCTTGTCGGCATGGAGCGAGATGGTGGGCTCCTCCTGATCGGAGAGACGGGCACGCAGTGCGCGCTCAATACCCTCGCGAGAGCCTACATTCTCCAACTCTACATAGTAACGATACTTGCC
>JAGBYV010000224.1 GCA_017628595.1 Alistipes sp. | reverse complement strand
GGAGTCTGGTGCTGAGGGCTTCGGCTACGATCCGCTCTTCATACCCGACAGCTACGACCGCACATTCGCCGAGATGTCGGCCGACGAGAAGAACGCCATCTCGCACCGAGGACGTGCCGTTGCCGCCCTGGTCGAGATTCTCAAATAAAGAAACGACACAATAACACAGAGATGGGTAATTATGCAAAAACGACGCTTTTGCATAATTACCCCTTTTTATGAAGTTAGTTCAGAGCCAATCAAATAAGTACCACTCTTATTCCAGTGTTTAAAAGGAGATAAGGTATATAAAATATCCTGTCATTTAAGGAGGAACATTGGCAACTGCAATCACTGCGCTATAGGTTGCACAGCTAAGCAACTAAGCGTATGTAAATCGGTACAAAGCCTCAAAAGAAGCAGTTCTTAGCCTTGCTGCGAGGTATTACCAAATTGAGGAATACTCCCACCAAAGCCGACAAACCAATACCACCTATGGTGATGCTGCCGAAGGTCATCTCTGCGCCACCAATACCGAAGGTAAGGATGAGCGACGCAATAACCAAATTGCGAGTATCGCCAAGATCAATCGTATGACAACCCCTGGAGGCTTGACAATCAAGGGCCTAAACGCCATGGAAGCCGCCGGCTTCACACCGAGCGTCATCGAGGGCCTACGTGCGTCGACAAAGAGGTAACGCCCTGGCCAATATCGAATAATGACCCAAAATGTTTAGCTTTAACATTTTGGGTCATTTCCATATTGTTTATAGTATGTTTGCTAGGCAGCGAGGAGGATGTTGCCGAGCGTAATGCGCACAATGGCATCACGCGGGCTTTGCAATTCGGGCTTCGGCTTGTCGATTAACTCGAACTTGCCGTGGGATATGTAGGTGTAGGCGAGCATAGAACTACCGTCATATAAACATATATTTAAACATCTATTTTTTGAGTATATATTAAATTCGCTTGTCTGTCATATAATGCAGAGTTATTATAATCTCCTATTTTTGCGTAAACATTACTTATATTGCGATAAGATATAATGGTTGACGGATGGCTAGACCCTAAAATACCCTCCTTTATTTTTAGTGATTCAAGATAATATTCTAACGCATTATCATAGTCTTCCAATCTATAATATACTAGGCCAATATTATTGAGCGATTTGGCAGTATTAATATGTATACCCAATGTTTTTTTGAATATCTCTAATGCCTTGAAGTAATACTCTAATGCTCTATTAAAATCACTATTGTCATATATCATACCCATATTTAGATAAGATGTTGCTGTATCGGGATGATAATACCCCAGAACATTTATTCGTATCTCTAATGATTGTTTATGATATAGCTCCGATTTATCAAAATCATCTAATCTCAAATAGCATAACCCAATGTTACTGTACAGAGTAGCTACTGCACTGTGTTCCTTGCCAAATAAATTTTCCAATATTATTAATGCATCTTGAAAAAACTTTTGTGCTTTATTAAAATCCCGACAATTATGATAATAAATACCTATATTAGTGTATGAAGATGCCAAATCTATATGATCAAAACCTAAAAACTTTTTTCTAATATTCAGAGCTTTAAATAGGTATATAAAAGCATTTTCATGATCATTCATACGTCGATATACACTTCCCATATTATTATATACACTAGCAGTGTATGGATGCTCCTCTCCATATTCCTTCTCAAAAATATTAATGGCTTTTCGATAATATAATAATGATTTGCTAAAATCACCCAGATCAGCATACGATAAAGCAATATTATTATATGATTCTGCTGTATTTAAATGCTTAGTACCGTATATTCTTTCGCATAATTCAACACATAAAACACTTACATCCAGTGCCTTCTGATATTTTGCATACTTTAACAAAAACTGAGTGTAATTTAGCAACAGTTTTCTATACTTATCTTCTTGATAACAACACTCCTTTGCCATAGTATCGGCTTGGGCGTATAGTCGTTCGGCTTTGTCGACACGTTCGGTAATGGGGATATGGTTATCCGCCATTGTGGTAGATGCCTTGAGCAGAAGCTCGTCAATAGAGGTTACCACATTTTGACGCTTCTGCTCGGTAAGCTCCTTACTCTGCTTATACTCCTGTAGTGCTATATCGCCATCGCGCTCCGCTTCATCAAGGATAATATTCGCATCGCGCACCTTACCAGTGTTAAACGCCTCCATAGCACGACGCATACGGTCGGTGATGCGCTCGCACTGTAACTGCGATATACGCTTGGCTGTGGCAAAAAGATTCTTCTGTAACTCTGCAAACTCATCCTTAAGCGCGTTGTACTCATCAAGAAGTGCTTGCAGTCCTGTTTTAAAGTCCTCATCATCAGGATATTTATCCACCTTGGCGCGAGCCTTCTCTATCTTTATTGGTAGCTCCGTGAGACGCGCACTCATCTTCTGAAAATCCTCGTTCAGACCCGCAAAAGGCAGATTCTCCATACGCGCTATGGTCATTCCATCAAGCACAACTTTGCCATCTTCAACCTTAAGAGCATCATTGCTGCTATCGACTAACTGCAACTGCATAACAAAATGCAACTGCATAGTTTCACGATTAACATAGCGACTCCAGTAGTGACCCATCTCCTCGAATAGTCGCTGTTTAAACTCCTTTAGCTCCTTGCTCTCCGTTTCGCCATCCTTCAGATCTTTGCAATAGACATAGGCTTTGGGAAGTCCTCGCTTGCGAAACTCCTCCGCAGCCACATCAAACTCCTCGATAGTGAACTTTCCCGCCTTGGTATGGAACATAGCAAGAAACAGGTCGCTGACACGCACATTTTCGTTGTACTCATCTTGTTTGCGGCGGTCGTTATATGCAGCATCATAATCCTCCCACTCAAAGAGTTTCACTCTGACACCTCGCTTTTCGTAGATATAATCTAACCTGCGCACAAGATTTCCAAAAGCATTGCGGTCATTCTCCAACTCCTCGGATGATGCCAAAAATATCTTGATGACTTTCATAGATCAAATGTTAAAATGTTTTTACAAAGTTAAACATTTTTCAACACAAAGAGTAGAGAATCATCAATAATCCTCCTCATAATCATCGTAGTCGTATGACGAATCATAGTCGCAAGTATTGTCGTGCGAGGTGTTGCCTGAGTCATTGTCGAACAGTTCTTCATAAATCCACGCTGCAAGCAGCCAATCCCAAAGTGACAACTTCTGACAATCGTTAATAAAAAAGAGAAAAAGCCAAAACTTTTTCTCCCCATTTGCAAACCGCACAGTTATAGCCCACAGCGGTTGCACCTAAAACGAGAGTCTGTCCATCTCTATCTGCTGTAAATGCATTGCTGTTAAGCAAACATAAAAAGAAGCACATTATTAAACACTTTTTCAACATAATATTAAATGTATTAGCAAAGCGTGTTTACCATCTCCATCGGTCACAATACACAATAGTATTGTCCTTGATTATAATGCGAACAAAGTTAATGCTGTACCCATAACACGTATCTCCAAAATATTTTATCATCATATTATCGTCCCAACATCTAAACCTCAACATTTCCCATGCATAAGAGCCAGGTGCCGG
>JAGBYV010000223.1 GCA_017628595.1 Alistipes sp. | reverse complement strand
CTCTGCAGATCCGCTTCCGAAAAATATGGATCCGCAAGCTCAAGCTCTCTCCAGTACTTCACATAAGACTCCGAAGTCGGCTTGTCGTCCGTAGTCTTCGGTCCCTTGTTAACAGGAAACACAAAAATGTACCAGATAGCCCTGCTGTGTCTTGTAGCGGCAGATGACATCCTTGATCGTACGCGCCATAACGTGGTGGATACCCGGCATACCGTTTGCCGAGGGGGGACCCTCATAGAATACGAATGTGGGATGACCCTCGCGAGTGGTGATACTCTGATGGAAGGTGTCGTCATTGTCCCATTTCTTCAATACCTCGTCGGCTATCGTAGCCAGATCGAGACCTTTGTACTCGTTGAACTTCATAACGGATATATTTTTATTCTTTTGTAATCATTGTTTTGCTCCTCTCGGTGCTCTTTGCAGCATCGCTAAGGGCTTTTTCTATATATTTAGGGTATATAACATGCAAATATACAAATTTTTCCCGACCATAGTGCAGTAAAAGCAAAAAATAAGGGCTGCGAAAACCCGCAACCCCCAATATTGTATGTGTAACAATGCTTTTTAAAGCTTTCTGCCACCACCTAAGACTCCTCCAATGCTCAGTCCAAAATGGTTGTTGGCCCGCTCCTCGCCCATGTAAAAGAGCGTTAGTCTGAGGTGATTGAACAGCTCCACACCTATGCGTGGCGAGAAACAAAGTTTCTCTTTCCCATCCCCCGTAGTGTAGCCGTCCCATTGAGCGTTAGGGGCTTTGATATCGATGGGCGCACTCATCTCCAGTACTCCCAGGCCTAAGCCTACGCCCGCGAAAAACGAAAGATTCTTTCCTCGACGGAAGTTGTAGTCGGCAACGGCCATTACATTATACGATTTTGATTTCAGCCTTTGAGCCTGACTATCGTCGTCGCGATGGAAGAAACTGCCTGATGCCTGTATGCCCGCATCGATGGGCAGGGCGCGGAAGTTATAACGAAGCTCTGCATATAGCTTGGGACCTACGGAGCAGTTGTCGAGCGAAAGCGAGTTCACGCCATTTACTCCTCCAATGCCAATCTCTCCCTCCAGGCGACGCACCTCCACCTTTTGTGCGAAGGCTGCCGAGCAGCATAACACTGCGATAAATAGAGTTGTAATACGTCTGATCATAAGGTTTTTGTTTTTGATACTCTGTCAGCAAATATATGAAAAAAATTCCCCCCCCCACAAATTTTGCAAAAAAAATCTCCCAGTCGTAGGAGATTTTCTATTGAGAATTAGTGCTTTACAGATGAATCAGCGACTTTACTGGTGCGATCTTCTCCAGGCGCTCCTTGCCATTGAGGAAGTCGAGTTCGACGATGAAGATAAACTCGTCAATTACCACCTTGTA
This sequence comes from Alistipes sp., assembly GCA_017628595.1. Classification (GTDB taxonomy): domain Bacteria; phylum Bacteroidota; class Bacteroidia; order Bacteroidales; family Rikenellaceae; genus Alistipes. Next base: position 1,431 of record JAGBYV010000223.1, on the reverse strand, counting down.
CTCCTTGCCGTCCTTGATGATTTTCTGCGCCATCAGCGACTCGGCAACGCCCTCGGCTGTGCCGCCCGTTGCGAGCAGGTCGTCCAGCAGTGAGATGTGAATCTCATCACCCTCGGCCTTGGCTGCTGCGATGTCGCTCAGACGGTAGAAGAGGTGGTCAGCGCCATACTCCTTCTCGATCTCCACGTCGCACAGATCACCCTCGTTATAAGGGAGTTTGCCACTCTTGCGGATGGGGATAATGCTTGCTACCTCGGGCTTGGCAACCATCAGCGGCGCAGCAAAGAGAAAGCCTCGCGCCTCGGGTGCCGCTACGTTGGGGGCGGTGAGAAGTTCGCCCAGTTTAGCGATCACCTCGCCGAAGATCTTCTTGTCCTGCAACAGCGGAATTATATCTACGAATACAATACCCTCCTTGGGGAAATCCTTGTAAAATTTCAGAGCCTCTTTCATGTTGTCTGTTTTTAGGTCAATTACCCTACAAATATATGAAAAATTTAGATAAGTGCATACAGCATGTAGAGCCAATGTGCAGTTGTTGCTGCTACCAGACCTCCGATGGTGTGGGCAATGATGGCCTTTGATGTGAGCTCGCGATAGCCGAGCGAGTCGAGCATGGCGGTGTGGGTGCTCAGGTAACCACTCCAGCACATTCCGATTGCTGTAAATACTGCAATGGCATTGCCGTCAGCCCAGCCGTTGGCCAGGAAGCTGGGGACAAGACTCAAAGCAGCTCCAACAGCGCCTAACGCTGTGATGGGGAATGCCACCAGATGGGGATCGGTAAAGCCGAAAAGCCACTCAAACACAAAGTTTATCTTGCCTGCGAGCCATGGCAGGAGCTCCACTCCCTCGTAGGCTGCGCCAGTGTATGTGCCGTCGGCCGATGCACCAAAGGTGAGAATCATTACAAACGAAGAGATGATCAGCACACCGGGGATAATGGTCATACCCACATCCACGCCCGTACGACCTCCGTCGAGCAGCGAGTTGAGGATGCGGATGAAGAGCGACTTCTCCTCCTTTTGCTGCTCCTCAATCTCCTCTACCTCCTCGTCGCAGGCGATCTCGTTGGCGAAGTGGGGATATGCCTTGATTACAGAGCGTTGCATCAGACGCGTTGATACCACGCAGCCAACCATCGCTCCGACAAAACCAATCATGGGCTCGGCAAAGAAGCCCTGTCCCATCATAAAAACAATCACCAGCAGACCCATACCAAATGCAGTGCCGAAATTGGTGAGCGAGATGAACTGGTACTTCTTGAAGTACTGTCTGAATCGCTTGTCCTGCGCCAGCGAGATGATGGCGGGGTTGTCCGACAGGAATGTCATCACGGCACCGAGCGACGCCACACCGGGCAGATTGAATATGGGGCGCATCATGGGTCGCAGAATCTTCTCCAAAAGATTCACAACACCAAATTCGATG
>JAGBYV010000222.1 GCA_017628595.1 Alistipes sp. | reverse complement strand
GCCTTCATGAATGGCGACATCCAGGACTGCATCGACCAGCTCATGGTGGCCGAGAATGCGGAAAGGCTGAAGGAGAGCGAATTGTAAAAAGAAGACCCCCTCTCTGATAGTTCGCAAGCGAGCCTCCTTGGTGCTGATAATCAGCAGTCGTCTTGTAATCATACTATCCCAGCTCCTGCTCCTTCAGACGCTCGGCATTCTCTGCAACGATAAGGTGGTCGATGCAGTCATGAATATCTCCATCCATAAATGCGCCGAGGTTGTAGATGGTGTAGTTGATACGGTGGTCGGTGATACGTCCCTGAGGATAGTTGTAGGTACGGATCTTTGCCGAGCGGTCACCGGTCGATACCATCGTCTTACGCTTCGATGCGATCTCGTCGAGGTACTTCGAGTACTCGAGGTTGAAGATACGGGTACGCAACTCCTCGAATGCCTTGTCGAAGTTCTTGAGCTGCGACTTCTGATCCTGACACTGCACGACGATACCTGTGGGGATGTGCGTCAGACGGATAGCCGAGTAGGTGGTGTTCACCGACTGACCACCAGGACCCGATGCACAGAAGATATCCTTGCGGATGTCGTTCATTGAGATCTCCACGTCGAACTCCTCAGCCTCGGGCAATACAGCCACCGACGCTGCCGAGGTGTGTACACGACCCTGAGTCTCGGTCTGGGGCACGCGCTGCACACGGTGTACACCCGACTCATACTTCAGGGTACCATATACGCTCTGGCCCGTAACCTTGAGCACAACCTCCTTGTATCCGCCAGCGGTACCCTCAGAGAATGAGGTGATCTCGTAGCGCCAGCCCTTCGACTCGATATACTTGGTGTACATACGCAAAAGGTCGCCGGCGAAGATAGCCGCCTCGTCGCCACCCGTACCACCACGAATCTCGAGGATTGCGTTCTTGTCGTCCTGCGGATCCTTCGGGATGAGCAGGAGCTTGATCTCCTCCTCCATCTTCTCCAGCGCAGGCTCGAGCTCCGAAATCTCCATGCGAGCCATCTCGCGCATCTCCTCGTCCTTGTCGTTGGCGAGGATATCCTTCGCCTCCGCAAGGTTAGCCACAGCGGTGCGATAGCGGTCCGAGGTCTCAACGATGGGCTCCAGCTCCTTGTACTCCTTGGTGAGCTGCACAAACTGCTTCACGTCGGCAATCACTTCGGGGTCGGTGAGTTTCTGGCCGATCTCCTCGTATTTGAGTTTAAGTCCGTCCAAACGGATAAGTATTGAATTGTCTGCCATAGGGTTTTGCAAATTTTTGGCAAAGATATAAAAAATAGTCGGAACCTGCAGCGCCATCACGTTTTTTTGCATACAGCAGGCAGAAAAAAGTGGCCGTTCGCGATGACTTATCCCCATTTCGTTATACTTTTTCATGGATGCATTCAACTTACGCATAAATATACACATATTTATTCTGCGGCCATCAAAATGTAAATTTTTTTATCTATCTTTGCTAAAAATTAAAAGAGAACAAAATAATATTTAACCCAGCAGCAAAATAATTACCAGAAAAAAGCAAAAAAGAGTATATCATGGAGGAGAACAAAATACAACAAGAGGGTGCAGAAAATGTAAATATGCAACCTACACCCAGCCCCGAGCAGCAGGCTCCGCAGACGGTGGAAAACCCCACCCAGCAGAGCGCAGCGCAAGCAGCCGAGCAGAGCGCAAAGAAGAAGCGCAAGGTGCTGCACGTAAAGGGATTATCGTTTGGACAGGCATTCGTTGCGGCACTCCTGGCATTTGTGGCTGGCAGTGTGGTGGTGACCGTTCTGTCGCTTCTGTTTTTCTCGGGACTCTCGGCTATGTTCGCTCCCGAGGTGAAGAGTATTCCCGAGAAGGCTATCCTGCATATTAATTTAGAGCAGAGTCTGGTGGATGCCCCCTCGAAGAATCCGATGGGCAGTTTCGACTTTGTGACCATGTCGTCAACATCGTCGCTCACCATCTATGACGCTCTGCGCGCACTGGAGAGTGCCGCAAGCGACGAGCGCATCGAGGGTATCTACATCAACTACACAGGCGCTGGCACGGTGAGCCTCACCCTACTGGAGGAGCTTCGCGCTGCAATTATCAACTTCAAGAAGAGCGGCAAGTGGGTGGTAGCCTACAACGACACATATTCGCAGGGCGGATACTACCTGGCATCGGTAGCCGACAAGATCTACATGCAGCCCGAGGGCTCGTTCGACTGGTCGGGTCTGCAGATGAACACCATCTTCTTCAAGGGTCTGATCGACAAGCTGGGCGTTGATGTTGACATCCTGCGTCCCACGGCATGTAAATATAAGAGTGCCGTTGAGCCCTACTTCCTCACAAAGATGTCGGACGCCAACCGCGAGCAGATGCAGGAGCTGGCCAACGGAATGTGGGAGGTTGTGCTTGATGCCGTATCGTCGTCACGAGGCATCGACAAGGAGGAGTTGAATCGTCTGGCCGACGAGCTTGCTATAGTTCTTCCGCAACACGCGCTGGAGCACAAGTTCATCGATGGCGTGAAGTACGCCGACCAGATGGAGGAGCTCTTCGAGGAGGAGTACGGCATCGAGGATGCAGAGTACATCTCGCTGGGCGACTACGCATCATCCCTGGTGACCGACCCCAAGCGTGCTGCAGCACCCAAGGTGGCTATCGTATATGCCAACGGCGAGGTGATGGATGGCGAGGGTTCGGATGACAACATCTACGGATATTCGCTCTCAAAGACTCTGCGCGAGGTGGCAGAGGATGACGACATACAGTCGGTTGTTCTGCGTGTTAACTCACCCGGAGGCAGCGCCTTGGCATCGGATATCATCTGGCGCGAGATGGAGAACCTCAAGGCGAAGAAGCCCGTAATCGTATCAATGGGCGAGATGGCGGCATCGGGTGGTTACTACATTTCGGCTCCCGCCGACGCCATCGTGGCCGACCGCTCGACACTCACAGGCTCGATCGGTGTATTCGGCATGATTCCGAGCTTCGGCAAGGCCCTGGAGAACAAGCTGGGAGTGAGCGTTGACGGCGTCAAGACCAATGCCAACTCAGGCATGGGCAATGGCTTCTCGGCCCTCTCACCCACACAGCATCGTGCTATGATGCAGGGCGTTGACAGAGTATATGAGCGTTTCACCTCACTCGTGGCCGAGGGTCGCAACCTTACAATCGAGCGCGTGCTGGAGATCGCCGAAGGTCGAGTATGGAGCGGCGAGCAGGCACAGCAGATCGGTCTGGTGGATACCTGCGGAGGTCTTATGGCTGCTATCGCCATCGCCATCGACAAGGCGGAGCTGGGCGACAACTATCAGATCGTTGAGGTTGAGGAGGAGATGGATGGCCTGATGGCTATCTTCAACTCGCTGAACGTTAAGGTGCGTCAGGCAATGACCTCGCGCACGGAACTTGGTGAACTTTACAATGAGTACCGCCACTTGGAGCAGATGGTAGGCAAGGAGGGTATCTATACGCTCTGCCCCTACATATTCCGATTCTAAGCAGGCATTTTATAAGGATAAATGGGCATTGATGAAGGGTACAGCCGTGAGGTTGTGCCCTTTACTCTTTATATTCCACAGCCGAAGATAATGCTATTTCACCATTTTTTTTATATCTTTGTGAGTTGATACGTCTGCGCACACCGCGCGCACACGAAAATCCCGAGAAAAAAGAAGAAACAAAAAAATAAAACAGCATGGAGTACAATTTCAAAGAGATCGAAACCAAGTGGCAAAAACTTTGGCAGGATCGCAAAACCTATCGCGTAGAGGTTGACCCCTCACGCCCCAAGTTCTATGTTCTGGATATGTTCCCCTACCCCTCGGGAGCAGGCCTTCACGTAGGTCACCCGCTGGGTTACATCGCATCGGACATCTACTCACGCTACAAGCGTCTGTGTGGTTTCAACGTACTGCACCCGATGGGTTACGATGCCTTTGGTCTGCCGGCCGAGCAGTATGCTATCCAGACAGGTCAGCACCCCGCCGTAACTACCGAGCAGAACATCAACCGCTACCGCGAGCAGATGGACAAGATCGGTTTCTGCTACGACTGGGATCGTGAGGTACGCACCTGTGAGCCCGAGTACTACAAGTGGACGCAGTGGGCATTCCTGAAGATGTACGACCACTACTACTGCAACGTGTGCCAGAAGGCACGCCCCATCAAGGAGCTCGTTGAGATGTTCGCAACAAAGGGTAGCGAGGGTCTCGACGCTGCCTGCACCACACCTATGAGCTTTACGGCTGAGGAGTGGAACGCATGGGATGAGGCAAAGCGTGAGCAGGTATTGCAGAACTACCGTCTGGCATTCCGTGCCGACACGATGGTGAACTGGTGTCCTCAGCTGGGCACCGTACTTGCCAACGACGAGGTGAAGGATGGTCTCTCGGTTCGTGGCGGCTTCCCCGTTGAGCAGAAGCGTATGAAGCAGTGGTCACTGCGCGTAACGGCTTATGCACAGCGTATGCTCGATGGTCTGGATTCACTCGAGTGGAGCGATTCGCTCAAGGAGATTCAGCGCAACTGGATCGGTCGCTCGGTAGGTGCACAGGTATTCTTCGACGTGAAGGACTCGGAGCGCAAGCTGGAGATCTTCACCACACGTCCCGATACTATCTTCGGCGTAACATTTATGGTTATCGCCCCCGAGCACGAGTGGGTTGAGGAGCTCACAACAGAGGAGAACCGCGCTGCCGTTGAGGATTATATCGCACAGACCAAGAAGCGCTCGGAGCGTGAACGTATTGCCGAGACACGCCGTGTGAGCGGTGTGGCAACAGGCTCTTACGCCATCAACCCCTTCACCGGCAAGGCTATACCCATCTATATTTCGGATTATGTACTGGCAGGCTACGGAACAGGTGCCATCATGGCCGTTCCCGCACACGACTCGCGCGACTACGCCTTTGCGCGTCACTTCGGTCTGGATATCGTGCCCGTGGTTGAGGGCGGCAACATCGAGGTGGAGTCGTACGATGCCAAGGAGGGTAAGATGATCAACTCGGACTTCCTCACCGGCAAGGATGTTAAGGAGGCTATCCCCGCAATGTTCGAGGAGGTGGAGCGCCGCGGCCTGGGTAAGATGCTTATCAACTACCGTCTGCGTGATGCTATCTTCTCACGTCAGCGTTACTGGGGCGAGCCCTTCCCCGTATATTACAAGGGCGAGACAGCATATCCTCTGCCCGAGGATAAATTGCCGCTGGAGCTTCCCCCCATCGAAAACTTCGGTCCCACCGAGCAGGGCGAGCCACCCCTGGCACGCGTAGCCGACTGGGCTTATGAGGGTCATCAGCTGGAGCTCTCGACAATGCCTGGCTTTGCCGGCTCATCGGCATACTACCTGCGATATATGGATCCCCGCAACACGGAGGCACTCGTATCGAAGGAGGCCAACGACTACTGGCGCAATGTGGATCTCTATATCGGCGGTATTGAGCACGCTACGGGTCACCTGATGTATTCTCGTTTCTGGAATATGTTCCTCTACGATCTGGGTTATGTGTGCGAGCAGGAGCCCTTCAAGAAGCTCGTGAACCAGGGTATGATTCAGGGTCGCTCGAACTTCGTTTATCGCGTTGTGGGAACAAATAAGTTCGTATCACTCGGTTTGAAGAGTGGTTACGAGACACAGGAGATTCACGTCGATGTAAATATCGTCAGGAACGACCAGCTCGATCTGGAGGCCTTCCGCGCCTGGCGTCCCGAGTTCCGCGATGCAGAGTTCATCCTCGAGGATGGCAAGTATGTATGCGGCTGGGCTATCGAGAAGATGTCGAAGTCGATGTTCAACGTCGTGAACCCCGACAATATCGTGGAGAACTACGGTGCCGACACACTGCGTATGTACGAGATGTTCCTCGGCCCGCTGGAGCAGTCGAAGCCCTGGGATACCAATGGTATCGATGGTGTGCACAAGTTCCTGCGTAAGTTCTGGCGTCTGTACTTCGGCAAGGATGGCGAGTTCGCTCTGACCGACGAGGCTGCTACACCTGCCGAGCTGAAGACCCTGCACAAGACCATCAAGAAGATTCGCGAGGATATCGAGAACTTCTCGTTCAATACCTCTATTTCGGCCTTCATGATCTGTCTCAACGAGCTCGGCGCTTGCCACAAGCGTGAGGTATTGGAGCCGCTGGCAGTGCTGATCGCCCCCTTCGCACCCCACATCGCCGAGGAGTTGTGGGAGGCTATGGGTCACGCAGAGTCAATCTTCGACGCCTCATACCCCACATTCGACGAGAAGCACCTCATTGAGAGCTCGTTCGAGTATCCCGTGATGGTGAATGGCAAGCTGCGCTTCAAGCAGACCTACGCTCTGGATATGAACCCCGCCGATATTCAGGCCGACATCGTCACCACCGAGGGCGCGCAGAAGTGGCTTGAGGGCAAGGCTCCCAAGAAGATTATCGTAGTAAAGGGTAAAATTATTAATATCGTAATGTAATGAAACAACTCCTAACCATTATGCTCTTAACGCTTATGACACTCAGCGCACAGGCACAGAAGGTGGTTAAGTTGTGGGACAACACCACAGCTCCCCACTCAAGCAACCTCACTGGTCCCGAGAAGGACGAGGGCGAGGTGCGCTATTCGAATACCACCGAGGCGGTGCTCTACATCTTCGAGGCGAAGAAGAAGGTGGCTACGGGTCAGGCGGTGGTTATCTGCCCGGGTGGTGGCTACTTCCTCGCGTCGATGGGTCACGAGGGCTTGGACTATGGCAAGTGGCTGGCGGAGAATGGAGTGACGGCGGCGGTGCTCAAGTACCGTATGCCCAACCACGTACCTGAGGTGCCGATGGAGGATGCTGCCGAGGCGTTGCGATATATGCGTGAGGAGTACAAGGCCAAGACACCCATCACGCAGCTCGGCATTATGGGCTTCTCGGCTGGTGGCCATCTGGCGGCATCGACTGCCGTGGGTGTACTGAAGGCCAATGGCGACAAGTCACCTCGCGCGGCTATACGCCCCGACTTTGCGGTGTTGTTCTACCCCGTAATCACCTCGGATGAGCAGTTCACGCACAAGGGAACATACAACAACCTGCTGGGTGAGGATCGCACCGAAGAGCTCTCACGCGCGTGGTGTCCGCTCTACGTTGCGGGTGAGGATGCGCCCCCTGCGCTGATGATTCTCTCGGATGATGATAAGACCGTACCGTCGCAGAACAGCACCTTCTTCTACAACAAGCTCAAGGAGCTGGGCAAGGAGGCTTCGATAATCATCTACCCCACGGGAGGCCACGGCTGGGGCTTCCGCGACTCGCTGCCCTACAAGGCACAGTGGCAGCAGGCTCTGTTGCAGTGGCTCGAAAGCCGCAAGAAGTAAAAATAAAATCCGTCTAACGTTTTGTTAGACGGATTTTTATTTACCCCCCCAGGAATTGTATAACAAGAGGGATTTCAAGGCTTGCGAAACCCGAAAAACCGCAGTTTACTGAGGCGTAAATGAGGATTTTGAGGGTGAGCGTAACGCAGAAATCACCTTGTTAGGCAATTCCTTATAGAGCATTGATAAGCTCCTCAACATCCTCGGTGCGGGTAGCCCACGAAGTAGCAAGACGAACCACCAGACGGCCATCTGCCGTGCGCTCCCACTCCGAGAAGGTGGTAAGGGTGCGCAGGTGAGCCTCCTGCTCGGCCGAGAGAGCCACAAAGACCTGATTGGTGGGTGCCTCGGCGAAGATCTCATAACCCTTATCGCGGAACGCCTCACGAAGACGCGTAGCCAGCTCCACGGCGTGGCGGGCAATATCGATATAGAGGTTGTCGGTAAACAACACGTCGAACTGAATACCCAGCATACGACCCTTGGCCAGCAGAGCGCCCTGCTGCTTGATGGTGGTGAAGAAGTGGGGAATCAATCCCTTGCGGGGGATAACCACCGCCTCGCCAAACATAGCACCGCACTTGGTGCCACCTATATAGAATACATCCGCAAGGCGTGCCAGATCCTTGAGCGTTACATCCGTTGCGGGCGATGCCAAAGCATAGCCCAAGCGTGCGCCATCGACAAAGAGGGGCATCTCCCACTTGCGACACACGGCCGATATGGCCTCCAGCTCCGCGAGCGAATACAATGTGCCATACTCGGTAGGCTGCGAGATATAGACCATGCCGGGCCACACCATATGATCCCACGCCTCATCGGCACGGAAGGCGGTAATGTAGTTGTCGATAGCCTCAGCCGTGAGCTTGCCATCGCAGCCGGGAATGGTGAGCACCTTGTGTCCCGAAGCCTCGATAGCTCCCGCCTCGTGCAGAGCCACGTGGCCCGTAGTGGCGGCAATAACACCCTCGTAGGGTCGCAGCAGTCCCTTGATGACCGTTGCATTGGTCTGCGTGCCTCCCACCAGCAAGTGCACCTCGCCATCCTCCAGACCACACGCCGCGAGAATCTTGCGGCGCGCCGAAGCACAATACTCATCAACGCCGTAGCCGACGCTCTTCTCCATATTGGTACGCACAAGCGCCTCCAAAATCAGGGGGTGCGCACCCTCCATATAGTCGCAATCAAAGTGTTGCATAGCCTTTTATTTTTATGTTTACATTTATCTTCCTCCCGATGGCGGAACATCATCCTCGCCTACACCCCACTCCTTGTTGGGACGGTTACCCATCTTCAGACGCAATTCACCTCCCGCGAGAATATCCTCGTGCGAGAAGTAGGTCTTCGTATAGGGCTTGCCGTTGAGCGTTGCCGACTGGATATATTTATTCTCCTTCGAGTTGTTCTCGGCAACCACACGGAACACATTGCCATTATCCAGCGCTATCTCCACTTCGTTGAAGAGCGGCGAGCCGATGACATAATAGGGCATACCAGCCGTAACGGGATAGAAACCCATAGCCGAGAAGACATAGAAGGCCGACATACCGCCACCATCCTCGTCGCCACAGATACCCATCAGATCGTTGCGGAACCACGACTCCATAAGCATACGCACCCTCTTCTGCGTCTTCCACGGCTCGCCGGCATAGCAGTAGAGGTAGGGAATATGGAAGCTCGGCTCGTTACCCATCACAAACTGGCCTACGCCACCCGATGAGTCGGGCAACTTAGCGTAATACTGCCACTTCGAGGTGGTAAGACCCTGCTTGAAGAGCTCGTCGAGCTTGGCTGTGAAGCGCTCCTTAGAGCCAAACAGTGCGATAAGGTCGGCTATATTGTGATGCACATCCCAGATGTAGGTCCACGCATTGTTCTCATCGTAGTAGGCGCGTGCGCCCGTGCCACCCGAGAAGATATAATCGAAGGGCTGGATAAACTCACCCTCGGCATCCTTGGGGTGGAAGAAGCCTGTCTGCTTGTTGAAGAGGTGACGATAGTTGAAACTGCGCTCCATATGGAAGCGGTACTCCTCCTCGCGACCAGCCTTGCGGGCAAGCTGCGCTATGCACCAGTCGTCATACGAAGCGGCCAGCGTAACGGCCACTGCCTGGCGGTTCTCAAACGAGTTGACCTGCGGAACGCTCTCCTTCT
>JAGBYV010000221.1 GCA_017628595.1 Alistipes sp. | reverse complement strand
TTAGTCGGTCACCTCGATATATACCTGCCACAGAAGCGGCGTATAGGGCAGGACCTCGGTTGTGGTTGTAATAGCCTCACCATCATCCTCCGTTTCGTTGGTATAATATGAATTGTTATAGTAGCTATTATAGTACATGCTATCGTAGTAGTAGTTGTTATAATAGTCGTAGCCGCCGTACATGCCGCCCATGCCGCCCATCATGCCGCCCATGCCACCCATCATACCTCCCATCATGCCACCCATGCCGCCATAGTAGCCGTTGTAGTAGTTATTGTAGTAGCCATTGCCATAATAGCTGTTATAGTAATTATAGTAGTTGTAGTAATCCATATAATTACTGTTTGAGTTGCTTGATGTGGTGTTGCTACCAGCCACACCCACGGCACCGTAGGCACTTGACGATGTGGTTAGGATCACATTCCATGCACCCTGCTTCATCTGGGGAATAGAGTAGATCCATGCATCAACGTATGAATTATCCTCCTTGGCATTATCTCCCGTAATGAATCCCAGCGCATCCGAAGTATCGTACTCGGGCTTATAGTCGTTGCCATAGACAATCTTCTGCACCTCGGTGATATTGGTATCAACCACAAAACCATCCAAAAGACGAGTAACATACCAGATCTTTACCGAGTATGTATCATTCACTGCATCAGCCGTAGCGGGATCCAGACCCTCGCCAAAACGCTTGAGCAGCGCAGCGTCGATCTCCTGATTGATCTGATCCATAGACTTATGAGCGAAAATCTTACCCTTTGAATAACCAGTCTGACCCTCATACACCAGCGTATCACGGCCCAGACAATCAAAATTCAAAGGCTTCTTGGGAGTGTAGAGGTAGTTGATATAGAGTCCCGCAATAGAGTCAACGGCAGGATACCACAACTCATCATATACGGTCTTCTCCTCTTCCTCGGCTCGTGTGTCACGCTTAAACGTACGGCGTAAATCCGAAGCGGCCTTTGCCTCCTCCTTGTTTGCCGGCTCGGGAGCGATACCGCCATTAGCCTTGGCAAATGAGCGCACCCACTGATCCTCATAAGCTACGGGATTATTGACATGGCCCCATACCGTAACATCGGCAATCATGGGACGTCCCCCATCGAGTGAATACTGACCCTGATAACCACCATCGCCCGACATACCGTCATCGCTCTTCGACACAAGCGATGAAGGCATATAGATACGCATCTTGGTACCGTAACGTGCCGAGAACTCACCATCACCCACCTTCAGCTTATTACGCAAAGACATATAAATACCCTCAGGCAGACTATTGGCACGCGACTCACCGCAATAGAGGAAATAGGGAACATAGTGCGTATGATCGGTATATACATTCTGCATGCGAGCCAGATCCGAATCACGTGTCATGACCACATTACCCGCCAAATCGCGACAAGTAACATCGAACCACAACCACGCATCCTCGTAACGTACGGCTACGCTATCGGCAACACCCTCATCGAGGATCTCCACATAGTAGCCTCCGTTAGCCTGATAATTATCCAGCAAATCGGGACGGTTGATCTCCATCCACGACCTCAGAGCAATTGTCTCAACCTCATCATCTTCCAGCGTTGTAGACTCAACGCATGCACTGAGAGTGAAGAGTGTGCATATAATAAAGAATATACGCTTGAAAAGTTCCATATCTTTTTTGTTCTGTTTTATCAAATTTATTCTCCCACTACACTATCTATCGAGTAGAACCACGCAATGGCCGACTCATCGCCCGCAACACCTATCACGTCATTCCCATAGGCTGCATCGAGCGTCATGTAAGCCTCCACCACATCGCCTTCGCGACAACCTACTAACGAGAGTGGCACGCCTTTTATTATTTTTGTCTGACCAATTTTAACCTTCAGCGGCTCTGCAGGCCAGAACTCTGTATTGAGCCCCGCCTTACGCAACTCGGCAAGCGTCGAGGCGTCGTTGGTGGCATATACATTGGCAAGGCTCGGCTGACCTCCCGTAAAACGGAATGCAATGTATGTCAGTGAGACCTCATCACCCGCTCTAACCATCCGTTTCGCCTCACGTCCCTGGTCGTAATACGAGGCAATGTAGCGATAGGTATTATACTCCAGTCGCTCATAGAACGCAGGCTTGGCCTCCATCGAATTTGGCACATCGCGGATATCAATCAGGCGTGGCGAATGTGAAGAAGTAAGGTAGTTCACAATGGCACTACGCTGGCTCTCGGCCACATCAACCTCCTCGTCGTTGCAACCCGCAACGAACGCAAGGCAAAGCGTTGCCAAAACCAGACTTACCACTCTCTTCCACATAACGTAGCCTATAATCGTGCAAATTTACAAAAAATAATCTATTCGACCAATTTTTACGCTGTCACTTTCTATTTTAAGGTAAATATCTCACTACAGACGGCGCAACGCCTGACGCACAGCATCCTCTACGGTGATCGTGGGCGACTCCTTCAGGGTAGCCTTCACAACCTTCTCCGAAGCCGTTTTCTGGAATCCGAGCATAACAAGAGCAGCCATCGTCTCATCGTAAATGGCACTACCCTTCTCAGCTACAGCCACCGCCGGAGTCTGCGCATTTATGCCCAGATCGAGCATCTTTCCGCTCAACTCAACGATAATCTTCTGTGCTGTCTTAAGGCCCAGGCCCTTGACATTCTTCAACAACACGGCATTGCCCGTTGAGATTATGTTACGCAACTCGTCGCTCGAATATGTCGAAAGAATCATGCGGGCCGTATTTCCACCTACGCCCGACACGCTGATCAGGTGACGGAAGAGTTCGCGCTCGACCTTTGTGGCAAAGCCGTAGAGCAACTGAGCATCCTCGCGAACAACGTAATGTATGTAAAGTCGTGCCGACTTCTCGCCCTCGATAGAAGAGTATGTCTGCAACGAAATATTTATATAATAGCCTACTCCACCGGCATCAATTACAGCATACGTGGGGGCCAATTCAGCAACCAGACCCGAGATATATTCGTACATAAAATTAAATTTAATTGCTAATTAGGGCAAAAATAAAGATTTTTTTCTACCTTTGTCAATTATTGCAGAATTAAATTTTAAAAAAATCTAAAAAAGTTAAGTATAAGTTACTATGAAAAAGTTTTTTTTCACACTGCTCGTTGCCGCGCTGAGCTTCGCTTCTTGCGATAATAAGACGGCTACCCCCGCAGCCGAGGGTGAGGCTGCTGCTACCGAGGCTATCGCTGGTGGCGACTTGGCTTACGTTCGCGTTGAGTTCGTATTGGCTGAGAGCGACATTTATAAGACTGAGGGCGTAGCTCTTCAGGAGAAGACACAGAAGGCTCAGAACTCTTGGGCACAGAAGGAGCAGAACCTCCAGTATGAGGCTACACAGTTGCAGGAGAAGTATCAGAAGGGTTTGATCACCACAGCTGATGCTCAGAAGCAGCAGGAGTCTATCGAGCGCAAGATTACCAACTACCAGACCAGCGCACAGAAGGAGGCCGAGTCACTGGACGAGGAGAACTTCGTATTCTCTAACCGCACACAGGATTTGATCCTGCGCGCCATCCAGTCAATCAACGCTGATAAGAAGTACAAGATGATCGTAAACTCAACTGCACTTCTCGATGCTGACCCCTCACTCGACATCAGCGACGCCGTACTTGCAAAGGTTAACGAGTTCTACGCTGCAGAGAAGGCTGAGAAGAAATAATTTTTCCGCTCATCAAACTAAAAAGAGATTAATCCCAAGGGTTTAATCTCTTTTTTTTGTACATTTGTATAAAACCAAACTCTTTTACACCATGAAACAGCTATTCCTACTCCTTACTGCTTGTCTTCTATGCGCCTGCGGCATCACGCCCAAGGCGGAGCCCACACCTCAGGCTATTATATTTGAGACGG
>JAGBYV010000220.1 GCA_017628595.1 Alistipes sp. | reverse complement strand
GTCTTCGGCTGGCGTAAGGAGATCTCGCCCGCGCAGCCTATCCGCGACTTGAATAAGATGCTGGAGGCTTACGCCAAGGAGGCTGGTATTCACTTCCTGAACTACTACCCTGCTCTGACTGACGATAAGGGTGGTCTTCCCGAGAAGTGGAGCCGTGATACCTGCCACCCCAATCTGGAGTGCTACCGCACCGTGATGGAGCCTATGGTTTGCGAGGCTATCGACAAGGTGCTGAAGACACCGAAGAAGAAGTTGCATAAGCCTATGCCCGTGAAGTAATAGACTTTCGCAAAATAAAAATCCCGAGGCCATTATGGCTTCGGGATTTTTTTATGTTTTTACCATCTGCGGCGGCGCTGGCGGCGTTGTTTTAGTTTGCGGACAATACCCGCAACCATCAGCGCTCCAAAGGCGAGCAGGATGACAATAACCATCCAGTTATTCAGATTATCGCCCTTCACTCTGGACCACATGGCCAGCAAAGCCTCCGTTCTGTTGCCGCTGTCGTGCATCATAGCGCAGCGCTCGATAACCTTTCGATCGGGATACATCACGGGGTTGATAATCACGCTGTCGGCATCCTCGCCAAAGAAGTAGGTCAGATCCTGCGCCTGCTCCAGACCATCCTCCTGAGCCCACTCGGACATATACTCCATAACCTCGGGAGTGCCGATTACGCTCACGTAGCCAATCTCCTCCATATTGCGGATGGCATTCTCGGGCTTGCACATAAAGTTGATGAAGTATGAGGCCGCCTTGGTGTTCTTGGCGTACTTGGGGATAACCCAGCCGTCGAACCACACGATACTACCCTCCTCGGGTACGGTGTAATCCAACTCAACATCTACGGCTGCAGCCTCCTCGATAGCCCACGCAGCATCACCACTCCATGAGAGGTTGAGCCAGGCCTTCTCCTTGGTCATAATCTCCTTACCGAAGTCAGCCTCCCAGCCCGCAACATAGGGCTTCGCCTTTTTCAGCAGTGCTTCGACCGTGGCGATAGACTCGTCCGATGAGTCGTGCATCAGATCCTGCATCGTAATCTCGCCCGCACGCAGACGATCCTGGTTGGCGTAGATAAGCAGGGGGCTATACACATCGCGGAAAGCATCCTTGATAAGGAGTTTCTTGTCGAACTTCTTGTTCCACAATGCGCTCCACGTGCTAACCTCCTCTTCGGTGACATACCTGGTGTTATAGAGGAAGCCCGTAGTGCCCCACATATAACCCACGGCGTAGTCGTTGGGGTTTTTGCCACTGCCGTCGATTTGGCTGAATACGTTCTGTATATATGGAGCTACATTGCCCAGGTAGTTGGGTGTAGAGCCGAAATCCTTATTGATGGGCAGCAGCAGGTCGTTCTTGAGCATACGCTCGATGATATACTCCGAGGGGCATGCTACGTCGAAATCCTCCTTGCCGCGCTCAATCTTGGCAAGCATAATCTCGTTGATGTCGAAGAGCTGATAGACAACCTCGACCTCCTCGCCCGTCTGCTCGTAGTACCACTCCTCAAACTCCGAGAGGAGCGTTTCGTCGATGTAGTCGGCCCAGTTATATACCTTGAGGATCTTTTGGCGGGCATTATCCCTCGAACAGCCTGCGCCGAGGAGCAGGGCTGCTGCAAATACTATATAAATCAGTCGTTTCATCGTGTGGCCTCCTTTCTCTTTGCTGCTCGCTGTGAGCGAACGTTAATGACGATGAGAAGTATCAATACCGTCACAAAGATGATGGTTGACAAGGGACGCAACTCGGGTGTAAGACCACCCTTGCGGGCATCGGCGTAGATGTATGTAGAGAGAGTCTCCAGACCCTCGGTGCCGATGGTGAAGATCGTAACGGCAAAGTCGTCGATCGAGAGCGTAAAGGCAAGGATGAAGCCTGAGATCATGCCGGGCTTAATCTCAGGAATGATAACCTTACGCAGTGCCTGCCATGGCGTAGCGCCCAGATCCAGTGCCGCCTCGTAGATATTGGGGTTCATCTGCTGCAGACGCGGCATTACACACAGTACGACGTATGGCGTACAGAAGGTGATGTGGGCAAGTATTACGGTGGCGTATCCCTGTGTGATGCCAAGACTCACGAACAGCAGGAAGAGTGAGATACCCGTGATAATGTCGGGGTTTAGCATCGGGATGTTGTTCAGCGTGTTGATCACAGCCTTCTTGCGACCATAGAGGTTGTGGATACCCACGGCAGCGATACTACCCAGGATGGTAGAGAATGCTGCCGCCACGATGGCAATGATGAGCGTATTTTCGATTGCGCTCAGCAATGAGTGATGCACACCGCCCGAGAAGAGCGATGTATATAGTTTTGTAGAAAAACCGGTCCAGTTACCCAGCACCTTGGCTTCGGTGAAGGAGAAGATGGCAATGATAAGAATGGGGGCATAGAGCATTGCCAGCAGGAACCACAGGTAGGCTTGTGCAAAAAACTTCTTCATTAGATGATTCCTTCGTTAGAGGCACGATCCTCGTCGCTGTCGCTGAACAGATCGGTCGCAAAAATGATGACCAACATGATCAGGGACAAGGCTGCGCCATAGTTCCACATTCCGTTATTGATATTCTCCTGAATGGTTGTTCCGAACAACTTGATGTTGTTCATGGTGAGCAACTCCGAGATGGCAAAGGTTGAGATTGTAGGCATAAATACCATCATCACGCCACTCATTACGCCGGGCATTGACAGAGGTACCACCACCTTGCGGAAGACAGTCATGGGACTTGCTCCGAGGTCCTGTGCTGCCTCAATGTAGCTGTGATCCATCTTTTGCATGACGTTGTAGATGGGATAGATCATAAAAGGCAGGAAGTTATAGACCATACCGAAGATCAGCGCACCCTCGCCCAGTGGCAGTCGCAGGAAGTCAAACAGCGCGACCGTAGCCAGCGTGCGGACCAGAATGTTGATCCACATGGGCAGAATGAAGAGTACGACCATAACCTTCGAGCGACACAACTCCGCGTTGCTCAGGATGTATGCCGCAGGATAACCCAGCAGGATACACAGCACCGTGGTGACGATGGCTATGCCGATTGAGTAGACAAACGTATTGGCCGCCTCGGGGCTCGATATAAACTTGGAGAAGTTTGCGAGCGTAAAGTTTCCGTCAGCATCCTGAAATGCATAGAGGAAGATAAGCAAGAGCGGCAAGACCACAAAGAGCAGAAGGAATATAGCGTAAGGTATACTCCATGTGCTGCGCTTGAGAAAGAATCTAAGTAGCTGTTTCATCGCAAGTTGCTTAATGTATTTATACTCGCTTGATGCGTATGTCGTCGGGCATGATCTTTACACCCACGATGTCGCGGTCGTCCCACACGTCGTGCGTATCTACGTAGATGTTTTCGCCATCGAAGGTGCGAACGGTGAGGTGATAGTGGTCGCCCTTGTAGAGGATAAAGCGTACGTCGCCAACCAGCATGCCGTCCTCCTTGTTGTCCATAAGTTCGATGCGGTCGAAATTAACCTCTACCTCCACCTTCTCACCACCAGTGATGCCCGCCTGCTCGTTGCATACGAACTGCGTAGAGAGGAACTCAACGTGTGTAGAGTCTATCATCGTAGCCTCGAAGGTGTTGCATGTGCGCTCCTTCTGCATTACGTGAATGTCGGACGGCTTGATGATCATGCTCACCTGCTGCCCTACCTCGAAGGCATTATAGTCCTGAATCATAATCTCGTAGCCATCGGGCGTGGTGACTGTCATCTCGTAGTGTACACCCTTGAATATGCATGACTGCACGGTACCCTCCAGCATTCCAGAGTCGGTCTTGGCCATAATGTACACATCCTCGGGGCGGATAACAACATCGACAGGCGCATTCTCGCCGAAGCCCGCATCGACGCACTCCCACTCGCGACCCATAAAACGTACAACTTTGTCCTCGACCATGGTGCCATTGAGGATGTTGCTCTCGCCGATAAAGTCGGC
>JAGBYV010000219.1 GCA_017628595.1 Alistipes sp. | reverse complement strand
AGAAGGGTCTTATGGTGCTTGATTGTGTGGCTCATGGTGTGGCGGGTCATGCCGCACGCGAGGAGGGTGTAAATGCAATCTATAAGGCGCTGAAGGATATAGTGTGGTTCCGCACCCACTGCTTTGAGCGAGTGTCGCCCATGCTTGGTCCCGTTAAGATGACCGTTACGGGCATTGAGTCTGGCACGCAGCACAATGTAGTGCCGGCGGAGTGCCGTTTTATGGTTGATGTGAGGGTGAATGAGTGCTACTCGAATGAGGAACTGTTGACCCTTATATGTGATGCTGTGGAGTGCGACGTAAAGCCTCGTTCGACCCATCTTAACTCTTCATTCATATCGCTGGAGCATCCAGCCGTTGTGAGATTGTTGCAGATGGGATGTAAGCCGTTTGGCTCGCCCACGATGTCGAATCAGGCTGTGATGCCCTTTACGACACTGAAGATAGGTCCGGGTGATAGCGCACGTTCGCATACGGCAGATGAGTATATATTGCTCAGTGAGATAGCCGATGCTATGGAGTTGTATTATGCTTTACTTGATAATTTGAAAATAGAAAAAACAATATAAAATGAAACTTTGGGATAAAGGATATTCGACCGATGCTTTTGTTGAGGAGTTTACCGTAGGTCGTGATCGTGAATTGGATCTCTATCTGGCCGAGGCCGATGTATTGGGTAATATGGCGCATATGAAGATGCTGCACTCAATAGGCCTTATCTCCGATCAGGACCACGATGCATTGGCAGAGGGCTTGAAGAAGATATATCAGCAGGTGCTTGCTGGCGATTTTACGATCGAAGATGGCGTCGAGGATGTTCACTCGCAGGTGGAGTTTATGCTCACCGAGATGTGTGGTGATGCCGGTAAGCGTATCCATACGGGTCGCTCACGTAATGACCAGGTGATGGTTGATTTGAAACTATTCTCTCGCAGTGCCATCATCTCTTTGCAGCAGAGTGTAGAGGAGTTGTTTCAGACTCTTATGGCCAAGGCCGATGAGTGGCGCGATGTGCTGATGCCCGGCTACACTCACATGCAGGTGGCAATGCCGTCGTCGTTTGGTATGTGGCTCAGTGCATATGCCGAGTCGCTGGCCGATGATCTGCTTATGCTGCGAGCAGCTTATGATTTGGTTAATACCAACCCTCTGGGTTCAGGTGCAGGCTACGGTTCGTCAGTACCCCTGAATCGCACGATGACCACTCATCTGTTGGGCTTTGAGGATCTGGCCTATAACTCTGTCTATGCACAGATGCAGCGAGGCAAGACCGAGCGCACAATATTGACCGCTATTGCCGCCATTGCCGCTACGGTAGGTCGTCTGGCACAGGATGTATGCCTCTACTCTTGTGCAAACTTCGGTTTTGTTAAGCTGCCCGATGCCTTTACTACGGGTTCGAGCATCATGCCTCATAAGAAGAATCCCGATATCTTTGAACTATCGCGTGCCAAGTGCAACCGCTTGCAGGCGCAACCAATGGAGGTTACGCTCATTGCCACCAATCTGCCGTCAGGTTACTTCCGTGATATGCAGCTAACGAAGGAGATTTATGTGCCTGCATTCAAGGAGATTGAGGATGTGTTGCGTATGGTCAAGGAGGGCGTTGAGCAGATGTGGATTAACCGCGATATTCTCTCCAGCGATATATATAAGTACCTCTTTACCGTAGAAGATGTCAACGATGCCGTAACTGCTGGTGTGCCGTTCCGTGATGCTTATCGTGAGGTTGGTATGCGTGTGCAGGAGGGAACATATGAGCACGATGGTCGTACGCTCAACCACACGCATGAGGGTAGTATAGGCAATCTCTGCTTGGATAAGATTACGGCAAAGTTTGCTCGCCATAAGATAGATTTCTCTCAAGCTCTACAAGCCGAAGAGGAGCTGATGAAGTAAGATAGAGGGGCGTAACCGATGGGTTATGCCTCTTCTTTTTGTATAAATCTCTTCTCGAGGCTGACACCCTCGGTGAAGGATTCTAATCTAAACGTCAGACCGCCCACGATATAGGCAGCAACCCCAACTGCAATTTTTACAAATAGTCTTGCGGCTACACTGCAATCTGCCATAAAATATCCTGTAATCATCACCGCTCCGTACATTGTTGCTGTAAGAACCGTGATTGGCAGTAGTGTGCGGCATAGACCTGTGATGCCAAGTGAGGTGT
>JAGBYV010000218.1 GCA_017628595.1 Alistipes sp. | reverse complement strand
TATGCCAAACGGAAAGAAGCACAAGCGTCATAAGATGGCTACGCACAAGCGTAAGAAGCGTCTTCGTAAGAACCGTCATAAGAAGAAGTAATCTTCTTTGCGGAAACACTGCGTTAGCAAGTAGGTAGAATGAAAGGTAAAGGGATTTGTTTGTTTAACGCCCTTTACCTTTACCTATTTTTAATAATCATTTACAATGAATCGAGAGTTAGTAATCAACGTTACCCCGACCGAGATCACCATTGCTCTTTGCGAGGATAAGGTTCTTGTGGAGCTGAGTAAGGAACAGTGTAAGACTGGTTTTTCTGTCGGCGACATCTATCTGGGTAAGGTGCGTAAAATTATGCCGGGATTGAACGCCGCTTTCGTCAATATAGGACACGAAAAGGACGCTTTTATCCACTATCTCGATTTGGGAAGCCAATTCCTCTCGTTGCAGAAGGTTGTCGATAGCCGCCAGCCCGGACGACGAGGAGTGAAGGTGGAGACGATGAAACTTGAACCCAATATTGAGAAGCAGGGCAAGATAACATCGTATCTTCAGGTGGGACAGACAGTCATGGTGCAGGTGGCCAAGGAGGCTATCTCAACCAAGGGCCCACGTCTGACGGCCGACATATCGCTGGCAGGCCGCAACGTGGTGCTGGTACCATTCACGAGCAAGATCTCCATATCTCAAAAGATCCGTTCTACGGAAACCAAGAAACGTCTGCGCCGTATTGCCGCGGATGTACTTCCCAAAAATTTTGGCGTTATCATACGCACCGCAGCCGCCGAGGCAAACGATGCCGATATCGAGCAGGATATACTTTCGCTGATAGAGCGCTGGAACAAGGCTGTAGGTAACATACGCAAGCAAGAGGCCCCCTCGCTGCTGATGAGCGAGATGAGCCGTGCAAATACCATAATCCGCGATTCGCTTAACTCGACCTTTTCGCAAATTACGGTCGATGACGAGGCGATGTATCGTGAGATTAAAAACTATATCAAAATCATCGACCCCCAGTTGGAGAAGATCGTCAAGCTGTACCGCGGTACGGTGCCCGTCTTCGACAACTTCGACATATCGAAACAGATCAAGTCGCTCTTTGCCAAGTATGTTTCGCTCAAGCGCGGAGCCTATCTTATCATCGAGCACACCGAGGCTATGAACGTCATTGACGTCAATTCGGGTAACCGAACCAAGGCCGAGGATAACCAGGAGGAGACAGCTATGACCGTCAATCTGGCTGCCGCCAAGGAGATAGCCCGACAGTTGCGTTTGCGCGATTTGGGCGGTATTGTCATCATCGACTTTATCGACCTGCACAAGGCGCAGAACCGTCAGCTGCTCTACGAGGAGATGCAGAAACTTATGGCCGGCGATAAGGCCAAGCATACGATTCTGCCCCTTACGAAATTCGGACTTATGCAGATCACCCGCCAGAGGGTACGTCCCGTGGCTGTGGAGGATGTGACCGATGTCTGTCCTGCGTGTGGTGGTACGGGCCGTGTGGAGCCTACCGTTCTGCTGGATCGCAAGCTGGAGAATCAGATCCAGTTCCTGGTTGAGGATCGTGGTGTGAAGCATATCACCCTGCGTGTGAGCCCATACGTGGCATCATACCTCTGTGCTGGTCTGTTGTCGTTGCGTCGTCGCTGGGCTTGGCGCTATAAGATTTCGCTTAAGGTTGTGGCTGACCAGAGCCTGGGTATGATCGACGTAAGATTCCTCGATAAGTCAGGCGAGCTGCTTGTCGAGTAGAAGCAGAAGAGGGGAGAAGGAGAGTAAAAAATCTCTGCAATGTGGAGAGTATAGAGAATATCCTGCAACGTGTAGAGGGCTCACAGCCCTTCAAGGCGTTGCTTAAAGAACATAGCCAAAAGAGCGTTACCGTCCATCTTGATAATTTGGTCGGTGGGGCTCTTTCGCTTTATTCGGCGGCTTTGGCCCGACGTGTGGGAGGTGTGCATATCTTCGTTGCTGAGGATCGTGATGCCGCGGCATATATGCTCAACGACTTCTACGCACTTCTTGATGAGGATCGTGTCCACTTCTTCCCGACATCCTATAAGCGATCGATTGTGTATGGCCGCGAGGATGCTCAGGGCGTAGTGCAGCGCACCAATACACTCAATGCCCTGCGTCATCATACGAAGGGTTATCTGGTTATCTGCACCTATCCCGAGGCGTTGGCCGAGCGCGTTGTCGATGAGCGAACCCTCTCGGAGCGCAGTATACGCCTGAAAGTGGGTGATAG
>JAGBYV010000217.1 GCA_017628595.1 Alistipes sp. | reverse complement strand
GGTCGATGGATATGCAGAAGCAGTTCTCTTCAGAGGTGCCGTTCTGGTACACAGGTCAGTGTCCTGTGGTGGATGATGGTGTGGTTGTACTTGCGCCTGCAGGTGAGCAGACACTGATGATTGGTGTAGATTGCATGACGGGAGAAATAGTATGGCAGACACCCAATACCGTTGGATTTACCATGTCACACTCGTCGGTAATGCCTATGACGCTGGGCAGTAAGCCTACTTATGTCTATGTAGGTGTTGGTGGTGTGTGTAGTGTTTCGGCTGACAAGGCTGATCGTGGCACTCTGCTCTGGCACACCAATAAGTGGCAGCCTTCGGTGGTGGCTCCCTCGCCCGTACGCCTGTCGTCGGATCGCATACTTATGGTAGCGGGTTACGGTACGGGAGGTGCACTCTTGCAGGTGTCAAATGCCGGCGGCTGGTCAGCCACCGTGCTCGACCAGTACAAGGCTGACAAGGGCCTTTCGTGCGAGCAGCAGACTCCGATTTTCTACAACGGTATGATTATCACCGTAGCGCCCAAGGATGGAGGCAGTATTCGTGGCAAGTTGGCTTGCTACTCACCCTCGGATCTGCACAACCCCGTGTGGAGTTCAGGTGCAGATGAGCGTTTCGGGTTAGGCCCTTACATCGTAATTGACGACAACCTATTCATCTTCAAGGATGATGGCGAGTTATATCAGTATCGCATCGGAGGCAACTCTATGACCTTCGTACGCTCACAGCGCATTATCGAAGGTGCCGACGCCTGGGGTCCGATGGCATATGCCGACGGACGATTGATCGTGCGCGACGCACATAATGTTGTATGCTTAAAAATTAAATAATATGGGAGAGAATAAGAAAATATCACGCAAAGATTTCTTCCGCGTTGGTGGCTCGACAGTAGCGGGATTATCCATTATGGGTATTGCGGGCAATCATCTCTACAAGATGCTGGCAAAACCCGAAGAGCTGTTCTATGGCGATCAGGGCGAGCGAACGGTCGTGCGTCGTGGTGAGGCTCTGCCTTCACCCTATCGTAAGATTTTCGCCTTCAAGGTCGAGGAGCCCATTACAGCCTTTGAGATGGCCGGCGACAGACTGTATGCCGCAGCGGATAAGAGCATCCGCATCCTTAATCGCGAAGGCGCAGAGGAGCACCGCTTCGCAACTGCGGATGTGGTGCGTGACGTGGTGAGTGTAGGTGATGAATTGTATGTTCTGCACCCCACGATGATTGGGGTATATACGCTCGCAGGCGCTACTGTACGCTCGTGGGAGGCTTGCAGTCCTGAGTCAGACTATTGCTCAATGGCAATTGCAGGCGATGAGATATTTGTAACCGATGCCAGCAATAAAAACATATGTCAATATAACCGCGAGGGAGCATTCCGTCGCTTTATCGATAGTCCAAACGGTTTCATCGTGCCGAGTTATTCGTTCGGCATAACAACAGTTGGCGATAAGGTTTACTGCTCAAATCCGGGACGTCACACCGTCGAGTGCTACGATATGCAGGGAGAGTTTGTAGCATCGTTTGGTAAGGCAGGTAGTGAGGCAGGAGCATTTAGTGGCTGCTGTAACCCTGTACACCTGACAACTACCCCTACTGGTGATATTATCACCTCGGAGAAGGGCACACCCCGCATCAGTTGTTATGGTCGCGATGGAAAGTATCACGCTACGTTGCTTGACGAGTTTGCTCTGGGTGTAGGCTACGAGGCTCGTGAGGTGCGTGCCGATGGCAATCGATTGATTGTGGCCGGCGCCAACTCAGTATCAGTATTCCAGTACGAAGAGAGATTTGCGCAGCAGACCGCCTGTGGCGACTGCGAGGTGGATTGCCCTCTGCGTAAAGGTGTAACAATCTAAAGCCGAGAAGGGATGAAAGATGATAAGAAGATAACAAGTCCGCTGAAGCGTCGCGAGTTCCTGCGTGTGTGCGGAACGGCCATCGCTGGTGGTAGTGTGATTGCGGCAGGCTCGACTTTAGCGTTGAAGACCAAGGGCGCAAAGGGCAATGTGTTTTGGCAGATTGACCCTGCAAAGTGCACCCAATGTGGTCGTTGCGAAACGCACTGCGTGTTGCCCGTATCGGCCGTAAAGTGTATTCACGCCAATAGAGTGTGCGGTTATTGTGACTTGTGCGGAGGCTACTATATCTCAAATGTCAAGGAGCTGAATACCGCTGCCGAGAATATGATGTGCCCGACGGGTGCCATAACTCGCCAGTTTGTCGAAGACCCCTACTTCGAGTACACCATCGATGAGGATTTGTGCAACGGCTGTGGCAAGTGTGTCAAGGGTTGTTCTTCGTTTGGCAATGGCTCGCTGTACCTGCAAATCAAGCAGGATATATGCGTGCAGTGCAATGAGTGTAAGATTGCCCAGGTGTGCGTATCGGATGCCATACAGCGCGTAGATTTCGCAACGGCATATAAATTAAAGGAGTAAGCAGATGAAGAAGATATTTTCAACTTTCTTAGGTTTCGCTTCCGTGGCTCTTGCCCAGGCACAGAACCGATTCCCGAAGCCCGACTTTGAATCAGGCTACCAGTATCCCGACCTGGAGTATGCCGTGCCCGATGAAACACTATGGAATGTGCTTGACGTTACGATGCTCGTGGCTCTGCTCGTTGCGGCTACGTGGGCTGTGATGAAGAAACGCAAACCGATGATATGGATAAGCCTCGTGTCGGTGCTTTACTTTGGTTTTCTGCGTGAGGGATGCGTATGTAGCGTAGGTTCAATTCAGAATGTGGCGCTGGCATTTGTCGATGGCTCGTACCATATGCCTTGGAATGTATTGGCATTTTTCCTCTTGCCCATCGTCTTTGCATTCCTCTTCGGACGTGTATTCTGTGCGGGT
>JAGBYV010000216.1 GCA_017628595.1 Alistipes sp. | reverse complement strand
GTGCACACCACCCGAGGCTATTCCTAACAAAGTTAGTTATTTTGTTGATACCTTGCAATGAGTAAACCAAAATATTCGGCTTTTTATATTTATATTTGTATGGAGGATGCGAGCGCCCTTGAGCCACTGATATAACATCCTGTAAATCACCATGAAACGAGCAGTTGCCATCATATCCATTATCGTGCTGGTTGCCTATATGGCCATCAGTGCCGTTATGCTTTCACGCCATGGCTATCTGAGTGGCGGTGCTACGCTCCGCAGCGAGCAGATGATATATGCCGACAGCGTAATTGAGAAGGCCATCGAGGATGGCGAGTTTCCCGGTGCGGTGCTCTGCGTTGTGCGCCGTTCGCTCGATGGCGAGTCGATGGGACGCGTGCTGTATAAGAAAGCATATGGCAATCGTCAGACAGTCGGTGGTCGCATCGCCTCGGGTGAGTGGATTGCCGACACCCTGCCGATGACTACGGATGCCGTCTTCGACCTTGCATCGCTAAGTAAGAGCGTGGGCACAACCCTGGCATTTATGACACTCGTAGAGCGTGGACAGGTACGACTATCGGACAATGTATCACGTTATATCCCCGGTTTCAAACCCTGGGAGAGCAAACCCGAGCGTCGTGGCGAGCCTGTAGAACGCGAGCAGATAACGATAAAACATCTGCTAACCCACACATCGGGTCTGCCAGCGGCGATACACGTGCCCAGCTATTTGGAGCGATATGAGAAATGGGGAGATCCCATGCAGCAAAACCTTCGTGATTCGCTCATCACATATCTTGCTACGGAGGCCGAGCGTCTCTCGCGTCCGGGCGAGCAGATGCGCTACAGTTGCCTGAATTTTATTACGTTGCAGGCAATCATTGAGAGCATCACATCGCAGCGTCTGGATCACTATGCCGAGCGAGAGATCTTCTCTCCCATGCAGTTAAAGAATACATGGTACAATCATATTGACGAGCCCAGACCCTATGCCGATAGCACTCGCATTGCACCCACGGAGGTGCTGGAGGATGGCTCGCTGCTTTACGGCGAGGTGCACGATCCTACGGCTCGCGTGGTCAATCGTGGCGTGTCGGGCAATGCTGGGCTGTTCTCTACGGCTGATGATCTGGCCGTTGTGGCTTCGATGCTTATGAATGGCGGCGTATTACGCATCAATAAGGATGGCTTGCAGGGCCGTGTAGGTGCTGATGAGCGCGTGCGAATACTATCAGAGGCAACGGTAGAGAGCCTGATGCATGCTCCCAAGGGTATGGAAGAGCATGGGCGCACTCTGGGTTGGGTTGATGGTCGCTTTGGCGATCTGGCATCGGAGGAGAGCATCAACCATACGGGATATACGGGTACATCGATGACAATTGATCAGGAGAATGGCGTAGCCGTAATCCTGCTCACCAACCGTGTGCATCCCGTGGATGACGGCTCACTTGCACGCACCCGTGCAACGGTGGAAAACATTGTATTGGCAGCATTGGATAATTAATTTACAGAACAGATTATGCAGGATTTCGTACATCTACATGTGCATTCGCAATATTCGATTCTCGACGGTCAGGCGAGCATCCAGAAGTTGGTGGATAAGGCCATCGACGATGGGATGCGTGGCATTGCCATTACCGACCATGGAAATATGTTCGGCATAAAGGAGTTCTGGAACTATGTCAAGAAGAAGAATGGTGCCCGCCGCGACAAGGTAAAGCAGGCATCGGCGGCTGTGGCGGAGTTGCAGGCCGTGGTGGATGCTGGCGATGCTACCGAGGAGCAGCGCACCGAGCTTGCACGTCTGAAGGCAGAGTATGACTCGCTGCCGAAGGAGGATTTCAAGGCAATTATCGGCTGCGAGGTGTATGTTGCGCGTCGAGGCTTGCAGTTCAAGGAGGGTAAGCAGGATCAGAGCGGATGGCACCTCATTCTGCTTGCGAAGAATAAGACAGGATATAAGAACCTCATAAAGATCGTTTCGAAGGCGTGGACCGAGGGATTCTATATGCGTCCGCGAACAGACCATGCTGAGCTGGAGAAGTATCACGAAGGCCTGATTTGTTGTTCGGCCTGCTTGGGAGGCGAGATTCCCAAGAAGATTGAGGCTGGTGACCTTGCAGCTGCCGAGGAGGCTGTGCGCTGGCACAAGGAGCTCTTTGGCGAGGATTACTATCTGGAGTTGCAGTTGCATAAGGCTACTGTTGAGCATGCTAATCACGAATTCTACCCCCAGCAGAAGGTGGTAAACAAGCACCTGATAGAATTATCACAAAAGTTGGGTGTTAAACTTGTCTGCACCAACGATGTTCACTTCGTCGATGAGGTGCATGCCGAGGCGCACGACCGTCTGATATGCCTGTCAACGAGCAAGGATCTGGACGATCCCAAGCGCATGCTCTACTCGAAGCAGGAGTGGATGAAGACACGCGCCGAGATGAATGCCATCTTCGAGGATGTGCCCGAGGCTTTGTCCAACACAGTGGAGATTTGCAATAAGGTCGAAAGCTACTCTATCGACCATGCACCCATTATGCCCACATTCGAAATTCCCGAGGAGTTCGGAACCGAGGAGGGCTATCGTGCCCGCCTGACGGAGAAGGATCTCTTTGACGAGTTTACGCAGGACGAGAATGGCAACGTGGTGATGGCAGAGGCTGATGCCCACAAGAAGATTGAAAAGCTCGGAGGCTACGATAAGCTATATCGTATCAAGCTGGAGGCCGACTACCTGGCACACCTCACGATGGAACGTGCCAAGCAGCGCTATGGCGATCCCCTGTCGGATGAGGTGATTGAGCGACTGCGATTCGAGCTGCACATCATGAAGACGATGGGTTTCCCGGGCTACTTCCTCATCGTGCCGGACTTTATCTGTGCTGCGCGTGAGCAGTTGGATGTGTCGGTAGGTCCTGGTCGTGGATCGGCGGCAGGATCGGCTGTGGCATACTGTCTGGGTATCACGCAGATCGACCCCATAAAGTACGACCTGCTGTTTGAGCGATTCCTCAATCCAGATCGTATCTCTTTGCCCGATATTGATATCGACTTCGATGACGATGGCCGTGGACGTGTGCTGAACTGGGTTACGCAGAAGTACGGCAAGGAGAAGGTGGCGCACATCATCACCTACGGTACGATGGCCACGAAGATGGCTCTGAAGGATGTTGCTCGTGTGCAGAAGCTGCCGCTCAAGGAGTCGGATCGTTTGTGTAAACTGGTGCCCGACCGTATTCCTGACCCCAACGACAAGGATAAGCAGCTGAAGATAAACCTGAAGAATGCTATTAATGCCGTGCCAGAGCTCAAGGAGGCTGAGGAGTCGGACGACCCCATCCTGCACGATACGATCAAGTATGCCAAGATGCTGGAGGGTAACGTGCGAGGCACGGGTGTGCATGCGTGCGGAACTATCATATGCCGTGACGATATTACCGACTGGGTGCCTGTGAGCACGGCCGACGACAAGGAGACGGGCGAAAAGATGCTCGTAACGCAATATGAGGGTGCCGTAATCGAGGATACAGGCCTTATCAAGATGGACTTCCTGGGATTGAAGACACTGTCGATTATCAAGGATGCGGTGGCCAACATCAAGCATACGAAGGGTATAGATATTGATATCGATACGATCGACATTGACGATCCCACAACATATAAACTCTACTGCGAGGGCGGAACCATTGGTACGTTCCAGTTTGA
This sequence comes from Alistipes sp., assembly GCA_017628595.1. GTDB lineage: Bacteria > Bacteroidota > Bacteroidia > Bacteroidales > Rikenellaceae > Alistipes. Next base: position 1,563 of record JAGBYV010000216.1, on the reverse strand, counting down.
GTCGCCCGGTATGCAGAAGTATTTGCGCGAGCTGAAGCCCTCGACATTCGAGGATCTGATCGCGATGAATGCCCTCTACCGCCCCGGCCCGATGGATTATATCCCCGACTTTATCGACCGTAAGCACGGCCGCAAGCCTATTGTTTACGACATCGACATCATGGAGAAGTACCTGAAGGATACCTACGGAATCACCGTTTATCAGGAGCAGGTGATGCTTCTCTCGCGTCTTTTGGGCGGTTTTACGCGTGGTGAGTCGGATACGCTGCGTAAGGCGATGGGTAAGAAGATCAAGTCGAAGCTGGACGAGCTCAAACCCAAGTTCATCAAGGGCGGTCAGGAGAATGGTCACAACCCTGAGGTGCTGGAGAAGATTTGGGCCGACTGGGAGAAGTTCGCTTCATACGCCTTCAACAAGTCGCACGCAACGTGCTACTCGTGGGTGGCCTATCAGACGGCATACCTCAAGGCTAACTATCCGTCGGAGTATATGGCGGCGGTGCTTAGCCGAAACCTTGCCGATATAAAGACCATCACGCAATACATGACCGAGTGCAAGCGCATGAACATCAGCGTGCTTGGTCCCGACATCAACGAGTCGCAGCAGAATTTCTCTTCAAATGCGTCGGGCGACATTCGCTTTGGACTGGCGGCCATCAAGGGCGTCGGCGAGGCGGCCGTGCGCTCGATAATCGAGGAGCGAGAGAAGAATGGAGCGTACAAGAATATATACGACTTCATGGAGCGAGTGAACTTCAGCGTGGTGAATCGCAAGTGTATGGAGAATATCGCCTACTCGGGCGGTTTCGACTCTATCATCGACTTCCACCGCAGTAAGTTCTTCGCCGAGGATGCTCGCGCGGCAGGCTCGCAGGTGCAGTTTATTGAGCTTCTGATGCGCTACGGACAGCGTGTGCAGCAGGAGAGGCTCAATGCCCAGCAGAGTCTGTTCGGTGGCGGTGCTACGGTAGATATTCAGCCTCCCACGGTCCCCGTAGCCGAGGATTGGAATCAGCTGAAGCTGCTCGGCAAGGAGCGTGAGGTGATCGGCCTCTATCTGTCGGCGCATCCGCTCGATGACTTCGCGGTGATCATCCGCCATATGTGCAAGACACAACTCTCGGATCTTGCCGAATTGGAGCCGCTCAATGGCAAGGAGATTGCTCTGGCGGGTGTTGTGACTGGTGTGCAGGAGATGACCACCAAGACAGGACGACACTGGGGAAAATTCACGATGGAGGATTATGGCGGCACGCACGAGTTTGCGCTCTTTGGCAAGGACTACGAGCAGTTCCGTCCGATGATGTATCCCAACTACTTCCTCTTTGTTCGCGGCAAGGTGCAGCCACGTCCCTACGGCGATAACCCCGAGCTGGAGTTCAAGATACTCTCGATGCAGCAATTGGCCGAGGTGGGCGAAACGATCAAGGAGATACACGTTCAGTTGCCCATTGAGCATATAACGGCGGATTTTGTGCAGGAGTTCTCGACGCACGTGCGCAAGAGCAAGGGCAAGACGCTGCTGCGCCTGACGGTTGTGGATCGATCGATAGGCACATCGCT
>JAGBYV010000215.1 GCA_017628595.1 Alistipes sp. | reverse complement strand
CAAGGTAATCATCAAGGAGATTGACGGCGTAAAGCATGAGCCCGTAGAGGAGATGACCGTAGATTGTCCCGACGAGTGCGCTGGAACGGTGATCGAGATGGTAACAAAGCGCAAGGGTATGCTTACAAACATGGAGTCTGATGGCGAGCGTACACGTCTGGAGTTTGTTGTTCCCTCACGAGGCATCATCGGTCTGCGTTCAAATATGCTCACAGCAACCGCCGGTGAGGCTATTATGACACACCGTCTGAAGGACTTCGAGCCTTGGATGGGCGATATTGAGATGCGTACCAACGGCTCACTCATCGCATCGGAGACCGGAACTGCCTACGCCTACTCTATCGACAAGCTGCAGGATCGTGGCCGATTCTTCATCTCTCCCATGGAGGAGGTATATTGCGGTCAGGTAGTTGGCGAGAGCACACGTCAGGGCGACATTACAATCAACGTAACAAAGGCTAAGCAGCTCACCAACATGCGTGCATCGGGTGCCGACGACAAGGCTGTCATCGTACCGCCCAAGGTTTTCTCGCTGGAGGAGGCTCTGGAGTACATCAAGGCTGACGAGTATGTTGAGGTTACACCCAAGTCGATGCGTCTGAGAAAGATTCTGCTCAATGAGGTGGATCGCAAGCGCGCAGCAAAGCAGGAATAAATTTAATACACTATAAGATTATGGAGAAAATTGGTATTGCGTGTGACCACGCAGGTTATCAGATGAAAGAGTTTTTGGTTGGTTACCTCTCATCAAAAGGTTTCGACGTAGTAGATTTCGGCACTTACTCTGAGGAGAGCATCGACTACCCCGACTTCGGTCACGCCCTGGCTTCGGCTATCGAGGCTGGCGAGATGGTTCGCGGTATTGGTCTTTGCGGCTCGGGTGAGGGTATGGCTATGACACTGAACAAGCACCAGGGCATCCGTGCAGGTCTGTGCTGGAACACCGAGGTTGCTGGCCTTATCCGTCAGCACAACAACGCCAACGTAGTGGTTCTGCCCGCTCGTTTCATCTCTAACGATGAGGCTATGGCTATCGTTGAGAAGTTCCTCTCAACCGATTTCGAGGGTGGCCGCCACATCGCTCGCGTAGAGAAGATTGCCTGCAAATAATCAACACAAACACTATTAACCCATGTATAAGGATTCGCAACTCTATGTGGCTCACTGCGCTGAGGGGCCCATTCACATCATAGGCAAGATGGCAAACCGTCACGGTTTGATAGCTGGTGCCACGGGTACGGGTAAGACCGTCACGTTGCAGGTGCTGGCCGAGACATTCTCGGAGGCTGGCGTACCCTGCTTCATGGCCGATATGAAGGGAGACCTTTCAGGCATCTCGCAGACAGGCCGCCTGAGCGGCTTTATTGAGAAGCGTTGCACGGAGTTCGGCATCGACGCGGCGTCGTTGCAGTTCAAGGGTTGCCCCGTACGTCTGTTCGATGTCTACGGCAAGAAGGGACACCCTATGCGCACTACTGTTGAGCAGATGGGCTCTATGCTGCTTTCTCGTCTGCTCGATCTCAACGACACGCAGTCGGGCGTACTGGCACTCACCTTCCGCATTGCCGAGGATGAGCAGTTGCCGCTCGTTGATATGAAGGATTTGCGCCTTATGCTGGATTATGTAGCAAAGAACGCCGACCGCTACTCTACCACCTACGGCAACGTATCAACAGCCACTATCGGCGCCATACAGCGTTCACTTCTGACGCTTGCCGAGCAGGGTGGCGACAAGTTCTTTGGCGAGCCTGCGTTCGATATCTACGATCTGCTGCAGACGGAGAATGGTCGTGGTGTGATGAACATCCTGGCCGCTGACGAGCTTATGCTCCAGCCCAAGCTCTACTCTACGTTCCTTATGTGGTTGCTCACCTCTATATATGAGAAGATGCCCGAGATTGGCGATATGGATCTGCCGAAGATGGTATTCTTCTTCGACGAGGCGCATATGCTCTTTAAGGATACGTCGAAGGCGCTGACCGACAAGATCGAGCAGATCGTGCGTCTGATTCGTTCGAAGGGTATCGGCATCTACTTTATTTCGCAGTCGCCCTCCGACCTGCCCGAGGCTATCCTGGGTCAGTGCGGCAACCGTGTGCAGCACGCTCTCAGAGCCTTCACACCCAAGGATCAGGCTGCTGTAAAGGCCGCTGCGCAGACATTCCGTCCCAATCCTGCCTTCTCAACCGAGCGCGAGATTCTGGAGCTTGGCACAGGCGAGGCGCTGGTATCATTCCTTGATGAGAAGGGTGCACCCTCCGTTGTCGAGCGTGCAAAGATTCTCTTCCCCCTAAGTCAGATTGGTGCTATTACAGATGAGCAGCGAGCAGAGCTCATCGCATCGTCACGCATCGCCGGCAAATATGACGAGGCCGTAGATCGCGAATCGGCATTTGAGAAGATATCGAAGCAGCGCGAGAAGGCCGCAGCCGAGGCTGCCGAGGCCGAAGCACAAGAGCAGGCCGAGCGTGAGCGCGTACTTAAGGAGAAGGAGCAAGCCAAATCGGCAAAGCGCTCATCAGGCATGAAGAAGAGCATCATCGGAAGCATCATCGGTACCGCTGCAACATATTTTGCCAAGACACTTGCACAGCAGATGGCCCGCAAGATAACAGGTGGCACGGTACGCACCACCACCAAAAAGAAGAAGACAACGACAAAAAAGAAGAGATAAAGAGAAGGCCGCCAGCAGATTGCTTGGCGGCCTTTTTATTTTGCAGGGCTAACTTACAGCGAGAACTTCACTCCCAGCATACCCTCGGGTGTCGAGCGGTAATAGTTCAGCCACTCATAGAGCTTACTACCCGTCAGGTTGCGACCCTCGGCATATACGGCCCAGCGATCGTTAATGCGCCACTCCACCTCTACACCTAGCGTCAGCGTGCCATTCGTACGCGTGTAGGTAAACTGTTTGATACCATCCTCAGAGAGGGTATCAGAGAGTGTCATCCACTTGATAGCGCTCGCATAATCGAGCGTTACGCCAGCACGTATCTTGCGTGAAAGATAGCTTAGCGAAGTGCCGACATTAAAGTTGGGTCGGTTG
>JAGBYV010000214.1 GCA_017628595.1 Alistipes sp. | reverse complement strand
TCCTCCTGCTCTGCCTCACGCATCATACCCGCCTTATATGAGCGTGTGCGCATGACCATCTGCTGGTTTGAGGGTGCAAACTCCTCGCCGAGAGTGTAGTCGGCTGTGGTGGTACAACCCGTAAAGGTCATTATCATCACGATAATGACTGCCGCCGCAGAGGCGCACATACTCTTTATCTTATTGTAACTCTTCATAGAATCGGTTATAATTATCGAACATCTCCGCCTGCTCGCACTCCTTGTACTCGAGCATGGGCTTGCCGCTGCAACGGGCATACTCCACAAGCGAGGGATCAGCATCTGCCGAAGCCACAACTACAGCATCAGCATAATCAATAACGAAACGATAGAGATTTTCGTATGAGGGGGTTGATAATTCCGACAATTTTTCATCTTTCACGCCCTCGTTTGCTATCTTCTGAGCAAAGTCAGCATTGAAAGGTGTATTGAAACGGTCGTTGCAGAGCGATACGATAACCTTCACGTCGCGGAACAGGGGATCATCGTTGAATACCTGCTTCAGGTAGATAGGCACAATGGCTGACATCCAACCCATGCAGTGCACGATGTTGGGCGACCAGTTGAGCTTCTTAACGGTCTCCAGTACGCCGCGAGCAAAGAATATTGCGCGCTCGTCGTTATCCTCGAACTCCTCGCCCTCGGCCGATGTGAGCACCGCCTTGCGTGAGAAGAAATCGTCGTTGTCAATAAAGTAGATTTGAATACGCGCCGACGGGATCGATGCAACCTTGATGATGAGCTGGTGATCGTTGTCATCAATGATGAGGTTCATACCCGAGAGGCGGATCACTTCATGCAACTGGTTACGTCGCTCGTTGATGCAACCGTAGCGGGGCATAAACGTACGGATCTCGTTGCCACGCTCCTGCATAGCCTGAACCAGATTGCGGCTCAGCGCCGAGAGCGGAGTCTCGGGCAGATAGGGCATAATCTCCTGACAAACGTATAGTATTTTGCGCGAAGCCATGATTATTTGATTTTTACAATATGCAAAGATAATAAAAATTTTCCAAATCTCCCTCTTTGGAGATTCTAATAGTTGTCGCTGGCTTAGATAATCAGCATGGCGTCGCCATAGGTTCCGAAGCGGTAACCCTCCTCCTTGGCAACATTATATGCATTCATCACCTTATCGTAACCTCCGAAGGCTGCCACCATCATCAGCTGTGTTGACTCGGGCAGGTGGAAGTTCGACACCATGGCATTGGCCACGGTAAAGTCGTAGGGGCTGAAGATGAACTTGTTGGTCCATCCCTCCTGTGCCTTGATCATACCGCCTGTCGATACCGTTGTCTCGATGGTACGCATAACGGTTGTGCCGATAGCTACTACCTTGTGACCGTCGCGCTTGGTCTGATTAACCTTCTCGGCTGCCTCCTCCGTAACGACAAACTGCTCAGAGTCCATCTTGTGCTTCGACAGATCCTCCACATCCACGGTGCGGAAGTTGCCAAGACCTGCGTGCAGAGTGATGAAGGCTGACTCGATGCCCTTGATCTCCATACGCTTAAGGAGATGCTTCGAGAAGTGCATACCTGCCGTGGGAGCTGCCACAGCACCCTCGTGCTTGGCGAAGATTGTCTGGTAGCGCTCGGCATCCTCCTCCTCAACCTTCTCTCTCACCCAGCGGGGCAGAGGTGTCTCACCCAGACGGTAGAGTGCCTCCTTGAACTCCTCGTACGAGCCGTCAAAGAGGAAACGCAGCGTGCGGCCGCGTGAGGTGGTATTGTCAATTACCTCGGCGCCCATCATCTCGTCGGCTCCGAAGTAAAGTTTGTTTCCGATACGGATCTTACGTGCGGGATCAACGAGCACATCCCACAGGCGAAGCTCGCTGTTCAATTCGCGCAGAAGAAATATCTCGATCTCGGCGTTGGTCTTCTCCTTGTTGCCGTAGAGGCGTGCGGGGAATACCTTCGTGTCGTTGAACAGGAAGAGATCCTTCTCATCGAAATACTCTATGATATCCTTGAAAATGCGATGCTCGATCTCGCCCGTAGAACGGTGGAGCACCATAAGACGTGATTCGTCACGATTCTCGGCGGGGTATTTTGCCAACATGTCGGCCGAGAACTCGTATCCGTACTGAGATAACTTCATAACTTTTTCAACCTAAGCTTTATCGGTGAAAGACACAAATATCAATTAACTATACGAAATTTTTTCTATTTTGTTTCACACTCGCGCAACTTTTCCATAAAATTTTCCAATTCGAAGGCATTTTCCACCTTGAAACCGCCACTGCGAGTGCGTCGTAGCCCCGTGAGGTATGCGCCACTCTGCAACCCCTGACCTATCTCGTGGGCTAATGAACGGATGTAGGTACCCTTGCTGCAACGTACGCGGAGCTGCAGGTGCGGCATCTGGAGCGAGAGTATCTCCATCTCATATATATTAATAAGTGCTTTTTTAAGCTCGACCTCCTCGCCGGCGCGTGCAAACTCGTAGGCGCGCACACCCTCGACCTTCTTGGCCGAATAGATGGGCGGAGCCTGCAGACGCTCGCCCGTCAGTTCACGCAACACCTGCTCGATTGCCTCGCGTGTGATATGGTCGGTGGGGTAGCGGCAGTCGATGGGATGCTCCATGTCGTAGCTCGGCGTGGTGGCACCCAGCTCTATGTCGGCGATGTACTCCTTCTCCTCGGCCTGCAGGTCGTTGACCATCTTCGTAGCCTTGCCGATGCAGACGATCAGAACGCCCGTAGCCAGCGGATCGAGTGTTCCGGCGTGGCCGATCTTTATCTTCTTGTAACCGAGACGGTGCTGCAGGGCAAACTTTATCTTGCGCACCACATCGGTCGATGTCCACTCCAGGGGTTTGTCTATTATGGCGATGTAGCCCTCCTTAAAATCTACATCGCGCAGTGATTCTGTCTGCATACTAAATGAAATTGCTTACGATTGAGACTACGCCTGCCAGGGCACAATAAACGGCAAACCAGATAAGTTTTCCGCGCTTGACGATGTTGATCATAAACTTGCATGCCAGACATCCCACCACAAAGGCCGTAATAAAACCAGCTGCCATGGGCACTACGCCAATCGAAGCGAATGCCACCTCGCCCTTGACGATGTTGAGAAACATCTCGCCCAGAATCGGTGCCAGCACCATCAGGAATGAGAACTGCGCCATTGCCTCTTTCTTGTTGCCCAGGATAAGACCCGTTGCGATGGTCGAACCCGAGCGCGACAGACCCGGCATAGCAGCTATGGCCTGCGCCACACCGATGATGAAGGCGTCACGATATGATATATTCTCCTTCTGGCGAGGCTTGGCATAGTAAGCAAAGGCGAGCAGCGCGGCGGTAAGCAGCAGCATGGCACCTACGATCGTAAGGATGTAGGGTGAGCCCAGCATCAGGTCGAAGTAATCCTTCAGCGTGAATCCCACGATACCGATGGGAATCATCGAGAGCAGCAGCTTGAGGATGTAGGCCTGCTCGTCGTTGAAGTGGCGCGAGAAGAGTCCTGCGATAAGGCGCTTGATCTCGGGCCAGAGGATTACGATGGTGCTGAGCACCGTTGCCGCGTGCAGTGTGGTGTCAAAGGCGAGATTTTCTTCTATCTCAACGCCTAACAGCGCCTTGGCAATTTGAAGGTGGCCACTGCTTGATACGGGCAGAAACTCGGTCAGACCTTGTACTGCACCGAGTATGATAGATTCAACAATTGTCATGTTTGGGTCAGTGTTTTGTTAAAAACGTTTCAGGATTGCATATATCTCGAATGCGAAGCCGCCCACGATAAGGATGGGTGCCAATGTAATGCGTCGCCATGAGAACATCTCATAATTGAATACCTCGGGGTTGTCGCTGCCTCCGCCCGTCATCAGCACCATGCCGATGAGGATTACAACGAAACCTGCGATGATGAGCACGTAGTTGCGCACCGTCAGCGGCATCTGCTCGTCATTCTTGTCGGTTGCGGCGTTGAAGCGCGCGCGCAAATTGTTGAGTAACTGTTTCATTAATATAGGTATATCTTATTTGATTTCATATTTACAAATTTGTTCACCGCAAAGGCCGTAAAGAGCAGCGAGATGAGAAGGCCGCCTACGATCATTCCGCCTACGGTGATAGCCACCTTTACGATCTCCGATGTCGCGACGATCTCGGGCATCGCGCCGCTCAGTGCCACCAGCGAGACACCGAACAATAGGCTTGCCGCCAGACCTGCCACAAGCCCCTGCTTGGCTGCCGTCGAGAGGAAGGGTCGCATGATGTAACCCTTCGTGGCGCCTACCAGTTTGAGCGTATTTATAAGGTAACGACGCGAGAATATGGCAAGACGTATGGTGTTGTTCAGCAGTATGAGCGATATGAGCAGCAGCGCTCCACCAAATGCCATCAGTCCGATTATGATCTTGTTGATGGTCGAGTGCAGTTGCTCGATTGTCGATGCGGGGTAGGCTACGTAGACTATGCCGTTGATTGCACCCAGACGGTCGGCCATAGCTGCTATGGCTTCGCTGTCAAGTGCGCCTATGTGCACCTCGTAGCTGTCGCGCAGGGGATTTTCGGTGAGGATATTCTCAATCTCGGATGCGAACATACGGCGGAACTCCTCGTCCTGAATCTTCTCCTCCTTGGCTGAAAACTCTACGCCGGTAACACCCTCCGTAGAGGTGATCTGTTGCTCTATGGCGGTGCGCTGCTCGGAGGTTAGCGAAGTGTCGAGCTCAGCCGACAGGGTAACGCTGTTGCGCAGTGCGTGAGCTGTGCCCAGGGCTGCCGTGAGCATATAGCCCACCGAACCCAACAGAAAGAGTACCAGTGAGATACTTATTGTAGAAACGATGTACGAACGGCGTACTTTACGCTTTATTCTCTTGTCGTCGCGCATTGCGGATCAGATATATTAGGGTTAATAAAAATGCTGCCAGAACTGCCACCGAGCAGGCCAGGGCGATGCCCTCGACAAGTGCCCAGTTCGGTGCACGGTAACTCCACTCCACGGTGTGCTCGCCTGCGGGCAACTCCACGGCGCGCAGTATGTAGTCGGCGCGCAGGGGGCGAGCCTTCTCGCCGTCGATCTTTACGGTCCAGCCCTGCTTGGTGAATATCTCCGAGAATACCACCAGCGCATTGCCCTGGGCCGAAGCCTTGTAGCGCAGGTAGTTGGGGCGATACTCCTCAAGCGAGATCTCTCCCGATGAGAAGTTGAAGTTCTCGGGCAGATACTCATCCGTCATCACAGCCTCACGCTTGGTGTCGATCTTGCCCACAAGTTCGATCTCCTCCTGCGGCGATGATGCTCTTACGACGCTCTGCACCATCCACGCAGCGCCATTAGCCGTCTCGCGCATATATACACCGTCGGCCGTTGGGGCGTCAATTATGTAGCGCACGTTGAGCATGTCGAGGATACCCTCATGCAGATATGACAGATGGCGGTCGATCATATCCTGATAACGCGAGAGTTTTGCTCCGTGATAACCACCCACCGAGCGGTGGAAATAGGATGTTGTGGCGTCATTGAAAGGTGACACCGTAAGGTTCAGCACGCGATAGGCAGGATCCTTGTCCTCCATAATCAGTCGGTCGGCCTCCGTAGGTGTTATCTTTGCCGTGTAGGAGTCCACGAATGAGTCGTAGTTGAGGTAGCGCGTATCTACATCTATAAGGTCGGCTGCCACAATCACCGCAAGCACACAGCATAGTGCGGGTGCGCTTTTGATCACCTTGCGTGCAGCATAACCAGCCACTGCAACGGCAGCCAGCACCACGAAGAGGAGCGAACGCCATGCATCAGCCTGCATAGCATCTACTCGCTCGTCGGCCATTGCCGAGGCTGCGGCCCATGCTATCTGCTCGTGTACACCCTGCTTGATGTACTCCTGCCCACCTTGCTGCTCAAGCATCTCGCGCAGCTGTGCTGAGAGTGACTCTCCGCCCTCCTGCATACCATAATCGCCCAGTGAGCGACCTCCGACAATCATTACGAGCAATACGCCGGCGCATATTCCCGTAGCCCATCTTAGAGCCTTCTTGATACGGGCAGGGTCGGTATCTTCTGCCACCACGCGGGCAATACCCAATGCCGCCAGCAGAGGTACGGTCCACTGCATCACGACGAGTGCCATCGAGAGCGTACGGAACTTATTGTATCCGGGCAGGTAGTCGAATAGGAATTCGGTCAGCCACATCAGGTTATTACCCCACGACATGAGCAGCGTAAATATCGATGCGCCCACAATCCACCATCGCTGACGCGAGGGCAAAAGCCACAACGCCATAATGGCCAGAAAGATTGTTGCCGCACCCAGATATGTCGGGCCAGCCGTGTAGGGCTGTGCACCACGATAGCGGGGCATATATTGCGCCATCTGCTCCAGTCCATACTCTGCGAGCGACTTGGCCACGGGGCCATCTACGGCAAAGGTGTCGGTCGAGGCACCGCCCATAAAGTCGGGCACGAACATATTGAGGCTCTCGGCGCGGCCATAGCTCCATGCCGTAGCATACTCCAGATCCAGTCCGTCGGTACCGCTTGCGGCATCCTTCTCCACTAGCTCCGAGCCGCCACGTATGGTCTCCTTCGAGTGCTGCATGGTCTGCCACAGGGGCGAGAGATTGGAGCCCACGGCCAGAATTCCTGCCGTAAGCAGTATTCCGGTGCGCTTGCCAAACTCCTTGATTGCCTTCTGGCGCCATGCAAAGATGCCTTCGCTGAGCCACATGGCTGCCATGGCAATGAGGAAGTAGTATGTTATCTGGGGATGGTTAGCACCAATTTCGAGCGAGGTGAACAGAGCCGTCAGAGCTCCACCCACCCACATATTGCGGCGCAGCGTGTAGTATGCGCCCGCCATCATCAGCGGAGCATATACCAGCGCCCACATCTTGGTGATGTGGCCTGCACCGATAATGAGCAGGAAGTAGGTTGAAAAACCGTAGGCCAGTGCCGCCACCAGACCTACCCAGGGGCTGATGCCGAAGAGCAGCATTGCCACCCACATCGCCGTCATCGCGAAGAAGAGGAACGAGGCGGGCGTGTCGATTATCTTCACCACCTTGCCGATTGTGCCCTTCACGGCCTGCGAGGGGTACTTCACATTGATCAGGAATGCCGGCATGCCACCAAACATGCCTCCCGTCCATTGTGCATCCTCGCCCGTAGCCTCGCGGTTGTCGAGTATATCCTTGGTCATGCCATCGTATTGTTGCACATCGTGTTGGATGAGCACCTCGCCGCTCATCTGCGGAGCGCAGTAGAGAATTGCCAGCAGGAAAAAGAGCGCTATGGCTATAACCGTAAAAATTGTATTTTTGCCTATTTCGGAATTAAATTTCATCTTATATTTAATTTACTGCGTCAAAGTTACGAAAAACATTCTTTTTTCGAGGTGTAATTGCGAAAAATTACTATATTTGCAGAGTAAAGTGCATTTATTAAACGCAACTGCATGGTTTCTATTGATTCGATTCGTACCCCAATTCTTGCCGACTTGGAGGCTTTTGATGAGTTTGTCCGTGATCACTTCTCATCTGATGGTCGCCTTATGTCGGAGATGATTGCCCACGTTCTCTCATCTCGTGGCAAGGGTGTACGTCCCATGATTGTAATGCTCTCGTCTATACTCACTTCATCGGCTAACAACCGCCAATGGGTTGAGGGTGAGCGTAATTGCACTATGCGCACCTATCTCGCCGCCATGATGGTGGAGATGCTTCACACCGTATCACTCATTCACGACGACGTGATCGACAACTCCGATCAGCGTCGTGGCAAGCCCTCGGTCAATGCCTTGTGGCAGTCGCGCAACGCCGTGGTGCTTGGCGACTATCTGCTGGCACGCACGATGAGCCTCGGCATGGAGAGCGCACAGTACGATCTGGTGTCGCACATCATCGGCTCGGTGGCTACCCTCTGCGAGGGTGAGGTGTTGCAGAGCCAGCATGCAACCGATATGGATACATCGCGCCAGGATTATCTGGACATCATATACAAAAAGACGGCCAGCCTTATCAGCATCAGTGCCTCGGCAGGTGCTGTGTCGGTGATGTCTCCGCGCGAGGATGTGCAGCGTATGCGTCGCTTTGGCGAGGCACTCGGTATGGCCTTCCAGATTCAGGATGATATTCTGGATTACAGCCGCTCGGCACAGACGGGCAAGCCCTCGAACAATGATCTGCGCGAGGGAAAGATTACCCTGCCTCTTATCGAGGTGCTGGAGCAGTGTTCGTCGGCAGAGCGTGAGCAGTTGCTCTCAAAGCTGCGTCAGTGCAAGACCGATGAGTCGGCTGTGGATTATATTCAGAATGTGGTAGAGTCAACCGGCGGACTGGCCCTTGCAGCCCGCTCGATGCGCAAGTATGTCGATCGTGCAACGTCGATTCTGGCCGAATATGACGACTCGCCCTATCGTGCCGCGCTGGTCAACCTCTGTGCCTACGTTACCGAGCGTGACCGTTAGGATGGGTGTTTTAAGACGGGGGTTTTGAAAAGTACACTAAGTAACAGGAAATAAAAAACTTATTAATATAATTTTTTCACTAATCTAAAATTTTTTATGGAAACAAAACAGAAAAGTAATGTTTTTGCGATTGGTGTGATGTTCTTGCTCTTCTTTATGATCGCATTCGTAACGAACTTCGCAGGTTCTATGGGTGTTATCGTACAGAATCAGTTCGGCGCATCTAACGCAATGGCCCAGTTGGGTACTTTGGCAAACTTCATCGCTTATGCTTGTATGGGTATCCCCGGTGGTTTGATCCTCAAGCGTAAGGGTTACAAGTTCACCTCACTGTTGGCTGCTGCCATCGGTTTCGTAGGTGTAGGTATCCAGTTCGCATCAGGTTACGCTGAGTCATTCGGTGTTTACGTTTTGGGTGCATTCGTAGCAGGTTTCTCTATGTGCTTGCTCAACCTCGTTGTTAACCCCATGTTGAACACCCTCGGTGGTGGTGGTAACCGTGGTAACCAGCTCATCCAGCTCGGTGGTTCTTGCAACTCTATCGGTGGTACTATCGCTCCCATCTTCTTGGGTTATTTGATCGGTGGTCAGGCTGCAACTGCAAGTGTAGGTGATGCTGCTCCCGCTATGATCGCTGCTATGGCTATCTTCGCTTTGGCATTCGTTATCATCGGCCTTTCAGCTATTCCCGAGCCTCACATGGAGACTGCAGAGGAGAAGGCAGCTCGCTTGAGCGGCAACGCAAAGAAGGATGCTTATGGTCCTATGTCATTCCGTCACTTCGTGATGGGTGCTATCGCCATCTTCTTCTACGTAGGTGTTGAGGTAGGTATTCCTAACATCGCTAACCTCTATATGTCTAACCTCGACTGGGTAGGTCCCACAGTTGCTGGTACTTTGGTAGGTTTCTACTGGTTCCTGATGATGTGCGGTCGTCTGGTAGGTGGTGCAGTTGGTGGCAAGGTTTCTTCAAAGGCTATGCTTTCAACAGTATGTACAGTTGCTATCGTATTCGTATTGGCAATCATGTTCATCCCCGAGACTGTAAAGGTTACTGTTCCCGTTGCTAACGTTGAGGTTCCCTTGAGCATGATGTTCATGTTCTTGTGCGGTCTCTGCACATCAGTAATGTGGGGTGCTATCTTCAACCTCGCTGCTGAGGGTCTTGGTAAGTATACTCCCGCTGCTTCTGGTATCTTCATGGCACTCGTTTGCGGTGGTGGTGTATTGCCCTTCATCCAGGGTTTGGTTGCTGACGCAGCTGGCTTCATCAACAGCTACTGGGTAGTAATCATCGGCTTGGGTTACATGCTCTTCTACGCATTGGTAGGTTCAAAGAATGTAAACAAGGATATTCCCGTAGAGTAAAGAGTATTTATTCTATAATAATAAGGAGGTGTCACGTCGGTGATGCCTCCTTTTTTCTTTTTCGCCCGCTATGGTAAATTTTGCCAGTGCGGGAAAATTAGCTAACTTTGTTTGAACCTTTTTTCGAAAGCATGACCAACCAGGACGTCATAACCCTTTTTGTTGACTACCTCCAGTCGGAGCGTCGTTATTCGCCCCTTACGGTGCGCAACTATCGGCACGATGCGGAGAGTTTCCTTCAGTGGGGGCTCTCGGCCAGCGAGGCAGGCGATTTCTCGCTGCTGGATGTGCGTGGGGAGGATCTGCGCGAGTGGATCATCTTCCACTCCGATGAGCGTGACGACAGGGGACACCGTATTCGCTCTGCCGCCTCGGTCAACCGCGCTGTGGCGTCGCTGCGCACGATGTATAAATTCCTGCGTGTGAAGGGCTACATCGACCGCGACCTCTTTGCCTCGGTGCGTCTGCCGCGCACGTCGCGCCGTCTGCCAGCCTATGTGCCCGAGAGTCGTATGACTGATGTCGTAGGGCGCGTGTTCGAGGATCTGGAGTCGGCCGATGAGCATGTGGCACGCAACGCTCTGCTGGTGCTTGTCACCTACTCGTGCGGATTGCGTCTGGCGGAGGTTATCGGCATTGATGTCGAGGACTTTGAGGACGATTTCGCTTCGTTGCGCGTGCTGGGTAAGGGTGATAAGGAGCGCATCGTGCCCATTCTCGGTCGCGTGAGCGTGGAGATAAAACGATATGTAGATAGATTTTTGCAGGATAAAATTTGCAAAAAAGCAAAAAATGCATTATTTTTATCAAAGCGTGGAGAGCGCATCTCGCGTAGCGACGTACAACGTAGCGTGGCACGTCTTCTGCGGGAGTGTGGTGTGCAGGGCAAGACATCGCCTCACGTTTTAAGGCACACCTTCGCTACGCATCTGCTCAATGGCGGTGCCGATATGCGTGAGATTCAGGAGTTGATGGGGCATACCTCGTTGCGTGCAACGCAGGTATATACTCATAACGACATAGCCCGTCTGCAACGTGCCTACATCGATGCTCATCCCCGTGAGAAGGAGTAGGAGCGAGGCCCACGGCGATGCTGTTTGACAATTATATATAAATGCACAACCTTTGGCGATCCTCTTTCGGAGCCGCTTGCGCGTTTTGAAAGGTTCGTGCAGGGATATATAACGATTATAATGTTTAACTTAAATTTGAAGGCTATGAACGTACAGATTCAGTCAGTGAAATTCGATGCCAGCCAGAAGTTGATCGAATTCATCGAGAAGAAATTAGCCAAGTTGGACCGTGTAGCAGAGGATGCTACGGGTGTTGATGTAGTGTTGAAGTT